>DATDNG010000280.1:0-2540 GCA_036518375.1 Nitrososphaeraceae archaeon
ATGCACTGCATTCCTACTGGTTATCTATAACACATTCCAATGTATTGTATAGCAAAATTATATGTAGAGAGTGGCAATAATATGACAAATAAAAAAAAGTTCGTATATGACAATGAAGAGATAGTCTTTGAATACTTTAAACTTGTCAAGAATAAAGATATAGACAATCTAATGGAACTATTTGCTCCTGATGCAATAGTCTATGAACCATTCAGTAAAATAGCAGGAGGTCTTAAAGGCAAGAGAGCTATTGAGTCCTTTCTTACAGTCGCAATAATGGCGAATGATACGCTGCAGCATCAGATTATCCTCGAAAAGGAAGCTAATCTCAATGAACCAAAGTTGGACTATAAAGGCAGTAATGACAATAATAATAACAACAACACAAATCTTATCACGGCATTGGTAAAATTTGAAAAAGGAGATTCAGTTAGGGCCAGATTTACGTTTGAATTAGCTTCAGGTAATAGTGGCAACGATGATGATGGTGCTACCTCTGGCAAAAAATATAACAGGATAAAGACTTTACGTATTCAGTTTCTAAAATAATATGTTTGTTGCTGGTACTGTGCTCGATCAACGTAGTTTGATTGCATTAAGTTATTGTATGCATGTATGTGCTGTTAGTATTTACTTTGGTTTTTCTAATCACCGATAAATCAGAAAGACTAGTATTACCATTGATACTATTGCGACCACTACAACAGGATATATAGGTTGCAATAATGAATCAATGTTTACATTATTCATAACAGCAAATAATGCTTGAAAGTTATGAAAGGCTATAGTTGCATAAATATCTCGTCCTATAAAGTAGACTATGCTAGTTAGAATTCCATGATACATCAAATCCAACACCATGTTAGGCTGATTAAAAGGCGGACTATGAGCAAAATGGTATATGCCAAATAGCACGGTAGACACTGAAGCTGCTAAAATAAGATATCACTTTCTTGGGTTTGCGTCTAAAAAAAGTAGATTCAAAGGTAGTTCCCGCTACGGTCCAACGTATCGTCACCTCTGCAATAGATCCAGGCAGAGTTTGCGAGAACACATTTAATATGACTATAGGATTTAAAGACGCTGGTTTTTGAATTATAAATAGTGCAAATCCTATTAAACCAGCAATAACAATTGCAACTATGACCATATTAACCGGAGATTGAAATCCGAGTTGTTTTGGATTTACAAACCGGTTCAATATAGATGGTTTAAGTAACCATATTGCAATAGCTGTACCTATTATCATATTTGCAATTAATGCATAAATCAACCGTCCTAATGGGTTAGGTTTTTGTAAAAGATGGATTCTCCATACTAGATATATTGCAATAGCAATCGTGATAAGTCTAGTTGCTGGTATTGTGACATATCAGTACCCGGGCGAATAGGTAATGATGGCTAAAAACATGTAAATGCACAATACTGTGTGTGCTATTGATAATTCCGAATCTTCCTAGCTCCAAGCCTTAGTCCAATCTGCTCAAATCTGGCCTCTTCTCCTTCTTTGAGCCTTGCACCACCATCCTTTTCCTTCATACCAAATACTATCGTTGACTCACGAGGCGATATAATCTGAAGGCCAAGCTTCTTTAATTCCTTCTCAATGAACTTGGCTGCGCTACCCGACATACGTGAATCATACTTTGTATCAAACGCAAAACCGTATTTTCTAGATAAATCAATGCCCTTGAGCTTTGGGAGGAACTTTTTCATTGATTTGGATGCGCTAAGGAAATGAGTTGGAGCACCAATACAAATCAGATTGCATTTTGTCAGCAAATCACTGGTCACATATTCTGTATTTATGCAAACAGTCATGATATTTGAGTGCTTGAGACCAGTCTCAAGTGATTTTGCAATCTTCTCAGTGTTTCCATATCGAGTGTCGAAGATAACTGCTGCATTTGCAATATGGCTTCTTTCATTTTTGGTTATACCACTGCTACTGACTATGGAGGTTTTTTCATAGTCATTTACCGTATTAGAGCTGGACATATATGCAATCATAGCTATCAAATATGTATCTGATACTTAACGCCTGAGTCTGCAGTGCATTGCAAAGGAGTCTTTGTGCTTTAATATTGCGAAAGCACTTTCCGATAATAGGTTTTTTGTAATGGAATATAGCCGCATAGTGGTATCTCACTTCGGTGGGCCAGAGAATCTCTTGCTGGCTCAGGATGAGCTTCCTGAGCCGCGAGCTAATGAAGTGCGTGTAAAGGTGCTTGCTGCAGGAGTATCCTTTGCAGATGTTCTTATGCGAGAAGGGATTCATCCGGAATCTTGGAATCTTGGAAGAACACCATTTACTCCAGGATGGGATGTTGTTGGCGTTGTTGACAAATTAGGAGACAAAGTATCAACAACATGGCAAATAGGTCAGATGGTTGCTGCTTTACCAATAGTCGGCGGATATTCTGAATATGCATGTCTGTCATCAGATGAGCTGGTACCAGTTCCTCCTGGACTTGATCATGCTGAGGCTGTAAGTTTAGTATTGAATTATATCACTGCTTATCAGATGCTTCATCGTTGTG
>DATDNG010000281.1:0-4140 GCA_036518375.1 Nitrososphaeraceae archaeon
GCTATTGCTATTCTTATTGTTGTTATTCCTGTTCGAAATGGATAAGATCCAGATCCTTCATCAGTAATAGGATTTATCCATTCATACAATGCGTGTATATGCGGATGACCTTCCGACGCAAGCTTTGAGAGTAATGTGTTGCATTCTCCACCTCTATCAAATCTGCTTCTGGCTAGCATTTCTATTCCACTGGTCCAAGGCCAAAAAGTATGGTTGTGATATTGATATGGTTTTAAAATCCATGGACCAGTTCTTTTTAGCTCAGTTTCTGTTACAAGTGGCCATTTCTCTTTCCATACCCTGCTCCGGACAACATCAAGAGTACTTGTAGCTCGTTTTTGAAGAGATTCATGGAGTAACTTTGGTTTCTCCTCCTCTCCTTCTTCTTGTTGCTTTTTTAGTCCTTGTTCTTGGCTCTTTGACGACATACGACGATGACCATGACGATGTACTCCAAGACTGTCATTGGTTGTATTTTGTGAAATTGCTATCAAATAGAATAACACGTCTTGAGTAAGTATCCTGTAAGGGTCAGAATGATGGGATTCCTGAATATCAAGGTAGCAACCATCTTGCTCAGACCATAATTTTTGTTCTATTCCATGTATTGTTTTATCTGCCAGGTGAGTCAACTTGTCGACTTCCCTACTCTTTCCAAGCCGTAATAATAGAGAAGACAAATCATTCAGAGCAAGCAGCCAACAAGCTTGACTGTAAACTATTTTGCCTGCTCTAACTGCTGTATCCATCCAGTCTTCATTATGACTTTGCTCCAACAAACCATCGTTATCAATATCACGACTTTTCAAATGTTCTATTGCTTTGAGCATACGAGGAACCACAAATTCAGATACCTTTTGAGGGTCTGTTATTCCTACTTTTGATAATAGGGCTGAGACAAAATCTGAAGAATGTTCAGAGGCTACCACAGGTGAATCTTGTGATGATGAAGTTGAGGAAATATCTTGCTGCTTTATAGCTCTAGCTAAAATCCATGAAGATGTAGAAACTATCAATGCAGTGGAATCAATATCTGGATTTTGGCCATACACTTCTGAGAACCCAGCCTGATACATTGTCGTAGGTAAAGCGCCTTCAAACTCTTTCTGCTTACTTTCTCCTGCTACCTCTGCTGAAAATTTCATCTCTGGAGAGCCTCTACCATAAACTAACTTTTCCTTATGAGGTTCTATTTGATAAGACTAAATCTGGTATATGTGCTGCATTACTCCATCAATATTTCCAGAAATAAACCAATTCTTTAGGATGTAAGCTGCATCTCTACACCATATTGCTTGGTAAATTCCACCTGGATTTATGCCCTGAAGTACATGTTCATTTGTTTTTTGTAAGAACGTTTCTGCGTTAACCTTAAAAGATTTTGATGAATCTAAAGAGAAAAAACCATCGCCTTTCGACATACCGTAAAACTATATATCTACTACAATTTTTTACTAAGATTTATTAGTAATATTATGGTTACAATAAGGGGTAGAATGTTATCAAAAGAAGATGCATTATTAGAGCAACGTAGCATTACTTGCAAACTATGTGACGCAAAATTTGAAAGCTTGGGCGATATGCAACGTCATGTATTAACCGAACATATGCAAAAGGGAGACTACCAAATTCCATCAGAAGATACAGGAAAATAATAGGACATAAAATGTAATAGTTCAATAGAATCCATAAAGGACTTATCACGATATTACTAGAAGACGTTTTGTGATTATCAACAGTATGAAGTGCTGCTTTGAAGTTTTTGTTTTATAATTTCTATGCATGAATTGACAGATTATACATATGCCTAATATGGTGGCATATGCTATGCAATACGTGAATATTAATAATAACATCTAGAGTACAAAAGATGCTTATGGCCAAAATCGCTTTAATAGTAGGTTCAGTCAGACACGATAGACAGGGTATCAAAGTGGCTCGATGGATGCAAGAGAAACTCAAAGATCGCAATCATGCTGTATTTTTTATTGATCCTATCGAGATTAATTTGCCTTTGCTAGACAGGATGTATAAGGAGATGACAAATCCTTCAGAAAAGCTAATAGAACTTGAAAATAAAATCAAATCTGCAGAAGGATATATGCCTATTACCCCAGAATATAATCATAGCACTTCTGCTGCAATGAAAAATACCTTGGATTACTTTTTGGAAGAGTATTATTTTAAACCTTCTGCCATAGTGTCTTATTCTCCTGGAGGTTTTGGTGGAATTAATGCTGCTCAGCAAATGAGGTTAATATTTGCTGAGCTAGGAGCTCCAGCCATACCATCATCATTTCCCATATCGAGAGTGCATGAGGTTTTCGATGAAAATGGGAAACTGATTGATACACGATACGAAAAGAGAGTCAAACGATTTCTTGATGAATTTGAGTGGTATATCGAAGCACTAAAAAACCAAAGAGAAACAGGGGGCACGCCTTATTAGATGACTAAAATTATGGAAAATGATACATTACACTAACTATGGCATTAAACTGCTTTGTTGCATAATTCAGAAAAATCGTTATAAGATGACGACTTTAGCAATTCTCAAGAATGGAGTAAATACAATTTACTCACTTTTGAATGAAGATTTCAAATATGTTGACTAATATCAGATTCATGCAACAATGCAGCATTAAACTATCATTGCTGGAAAGGACTTTTTCATTTGGAAATGAGCAGACTGGTGAATTATTAATCCATTCATGCTATTTGACACACGCATTTGTCATATGTAAAACGCATTGATGGATGGATGCGTGGATGGGTGTTCTGTTATAGATCTGGACGTAATCTGGAAAAATGTATTTAATTTCTAATATAACATGTACATAGATACTATGAACAAAGATCTGAAATGCATTACATTACAGCTATGCACTTTCACATTAATTCACAGGTCGGGGAATCCGTATGAATAAGAAGATGGTAATTGTCGTTATAATTGTAGTTGTAGTTGCGTTAGCAATACCTTTTGCTATCTATACTATTTCTCCACTGTTCATTAGCAATACAGTAAATGAACCATTACCTACAACTGCAGCAGTTGTAAGCAAAAAAGCAGCATCGCAAGAATATCAGAAATTTGTCTCCATGAACGAACAGGATAGAATAAATGCTGCTAAACAAATGAATCAAAGGGGGAAAAACATGGTTATGATAGGAGCTGCTCAGATAAATAATACCATAAATGAAAATGTCGTTATGCCTTCAGGGTTAATCAATAAACAGCAACAAAGTAATGTAACTACGGCCCCTACAGTAACAAGAACAGGTTCCTTCATCGGAGCCGGCGATGGCTTTCACAACGCAGAAGGATTAGCAAAAGTAATTCTATTAGATGATAGTGGACATACTATTCTCAGGTTAGAGAATTTCAAATCTACAAACGGACCTAATGTTCATCTTTACCTTGCTACTGATAAAGCCGCTTCTAATTTCATAGACCTTGGCAGGTTAAAAGCAAACAATGGAAATCAAAATTACAATATACCTGTTGGAACTGACTTAGCAAAATACAACATGGCTCTGATATGGTGTAAGGATTTCTCTGTACTGTTTGGAAGTGCACAGCTAAAGACATGACTTAAGAAGAGAAAATCTTTCTTCAAACTTGATACAACTAGTTAGAAGAGGTTCGATGCCTTTCCTTACAATATAAGAATATGCATCTATAAGAAGGAGTGTGAAATAGCTTTCCAGTCATAAGTTCCATAGTTCCAAATATTTTGGTACGATATGCAATTGCAGCTAGTAAAGCTCCAATTATAGGAGCTGTAAAGTATATCCATTGGCTATGCCATAAATTTAAAACTAGCGCAGGACCAAAGTTTTTTGCAGGATTCAAACTAGTGCCAGAAATGGAATAGCCCAATAAGACTTCAGTACTTACCACTATCCATGTCACCAAAGGTGTAAGCCTTGTTGTTCTGTGATGGCTGAGCATAATTAAGATTGACGTTATAAGGATGAATGTCATTACAATTTCTGCAAAGAACGCTTCCAAATTGGAAATTCCTATACCGGGTAAAGTTAATCCGCTATACCTTAAGAAATAGAGGATGAAAGGTGTAATATTATAGTAGGGTGACAGTTTGCTAACCGATCACCGTTAGTAGAGATATAATAGATGCT
>DATDNG010000282.1:0-4005 GCA_036518375.1 Nitrososphaeraceae archaeon
GTCAAAGAACACCTATCAGAGCTCGGTGGCAGCCTGTATACTGGGCCAGGTTTTGGAGGCGTCAAGTAATGGGAATATCATAGACAGACGACCTAGCTCAAATGAGCGAAGGTTTCTGTCACCACATACTATTGGCCTAAATGTGCTTATGGCTTAGGGACTACGGGAAAAGCTCCACAGATACGGCAAAATTGAGTAATAGAATTAAAGCATCCATTACATTCTGGGCAGCGACGATATGGACATGATTCATTTTTTGGAGCCGAAAAAAACTTTCTGAATATATTATAGTAATAAAGATGTTCCTTATCTCTTATTCTTACACCATCAGAGAGCGCTTCCCTTATTCCCAAGTGAAAAACTCTGTCATCCATATTCTTTGAAATGAAACCTTTTATGTTTGTAATTCCAGCTCCCTGCTCTTGTGCTAATTTTGATCTCCATGCTATTTGTTTCCCAAGTTCAAACTCATAGCACCTCCTTAAAATAAATTTGCCCCACATTTGTCCAGAATATTCGCCTATTTTTTCACAGGTATCTATCGATTTGGCATAAGTAAGAAAATCTTTATCCAGAAAAGGGGTTTTAATCTTTACGCCTATAGCATTCCCTATTATTAACGAAGAAAAGCGCATCGACTCCCACAATTTATGCAATTGATGGTCGAGAGATGAAACGTCCATATAATAGCGTTTAAGATAATTGTAACCTGCGAACAATTCGTCTCCCCCATCACCTGTCATGAGTTTCCGAATACCATGATCTTGCGCTGCAGATATCCCTGATAGTAATACACTTGAATTTCTGATTTCTATCGGGTCAAAAGTTTTAAAAATTCTGATTACTTTTTCAATTACTTCTAGTAGGCTTTTGTAGCTTAGTTTAATCAATTTATGACGCTTGCTATACATGGCTGCCACTATTTTCGCATATTCTACATCGGGAGCATTCTGACCTAGCGAAATAGTCAAGGATAATGATGGTTTTAGGATGCAGGCTAGAATGCTACTGTCGAGTCCTCCAGAAAGCAAAAGAGCATCAGCATAATTTCTATTGACACTGGCCTTCAAAAGTGACTTCAGTTCTTTGTAGCTCTGCTCTGACAAATATACTTAGTATATGTATGCCCTTTGTTACATATTTTCCTCTCGATCTGAGTACAATTAGCATTACTAGAGTGTCAATTCAATTCAATTTAGAACCTCGAATATACCATTGAGGCAAGTTTTTAAACACCATGTACTCGTAAAGATTTCAATGATAAAAGAAAAAATCAAGGTGAACAATCGACCGTACAATGTGACTATGAATGAACAAACTCAAATGTATACAATGAGGTTGAGGAGACTTTATCAGCAGAACTACAGCGACATGGATAGTTTTGATGAGGTTAGTTCGGAGATATCCACTACTGTTAATAACCTTCTAAAGCATGCGGTCTCTCCGGAGGTCAGGGAGGACGACATGGATGGGGTTATACAACAGTTACTCAAGATGTATGAAAAAACATCACAAAGATCCTAAGATAATATTTTAGAATGGTTCCGGTAAGGCCTAAATAATAATAATAAAGTCATCATCTATACATAACGATGACTATACCTGGAGTTACAAAAAAATGTATTAATCCTTCTTGTGGTTTGTCTTATCAAATAAATAATGACATTTACAGGTGTAGTTGTGGTTCACTGCTAGATGTCATATATAATAAGCCCAAACCAAGAACTCTTATCGACGTATTTTACGAAAGGAGAAATCACGGTAGAAATATATATAACGAAAGTGGAGTTTGGCGGTTCCGCGATCTCATAAATTTTTTAGGAATAGACACCGAGAATTTTGACGAATGTGCTAAAGTCTTGGTATCTCTGGATGGTTCAGAAGGTAGGCTATCTAGGCCTTATAAAATGAGCAAAGTCGCTGATTATGTAAATATGGATCATAATAGCTTTCTATTACAGCCAGAGGGATACAATCCTAGTGGATCTTTCAAGGATAATGGAATGTCTACAGCTCTCACACATGCAAAGATGCTTAATGTCAAAAGGCTGGTCTGTGCTTCCACAGGTAATACTTCGGCATCTGCATCGATGTATGCAGCAAATGAAAATATGGAGTGTGATGTCTATATTCCAAAGGGAGAAATTGCCCCCGGAAAACTTGGGCAGGCCTTTCAATTCGGTGCTCAGGTAATACAAGTTGATGGCAATTTTGATGATGCTCTCTCTATATCCTTAAAAAAAGCCAAAGAGAACGGAGGATATACAGTGAATTCTGTTAACCCCTTTCGCATTGAAGGCCAAAAAACAATAGTTTATAGAGTGATGGAACACCTGAACTGGGAGCCACCAGACTGGATTGTGTATCCAGCAGGCGCTTTAGGAAATACTTCAAGTTGCGGAAAGGCTTTAATAGAATTATATGAATGGGGATGGATAAGGAAGATTCCGCGAATCGTTGCGGTTAACTCTGTGGGCGCTAATACTTTTTACGAACTTGTTAATGGATTATTTGAGAGCTGTGAACTAAAATGGAATAATGGTAAGCCTGATTTAGAAATGATTGAACGTTATTATGCATTTAAGGATGAGCAAGGTATTCGGCCAAAAACAAGAGCCACTGCCATTCAAATAGGCAAACCTGCTAACATAGTAAAGGCACTCCGTGCACTTGATTTTACTAATGGAATAGTTGTTGAAGTTGATGACAAAGATATGAGCGACGGTATGAGTTTAGTAGGTTTAAACGGATTTGATTGTGAGATGGCTTCCGGGGCAGTTCCTGCTGCTGTACGAAAGCTTCGAGGCGAAGACATTATAGCCAAGGATGACGTTGTAGTAGGCATACTAACAGGGAGACAAAAGGATCCCCGACTATCAGTAGAATATCATACAAATGGTGAAAACGCTTTTGCTAGGCCTCCAAGAGATATCTAATAAGCAAATTTATTCGCTGGTTAATTATTGAGTTTTGTCCTCTTGGATTGTTTTACTTTCTTATCCTTCAGAAAACTTATTCCTACGAGTCCTCTTTTACAGATGATCAGCCGGGCTTTATTATTATGCATACAGGATTTCATACAATTGATTTTCTAAAAGATGAATATACTGACATTAAGACGTCATCATATTTGTACTGCAACCAGCTATATGAAATAGTCAGAATGAAACCATTATAGTAGAAATAGACCCAGAAACCAACCGGCTTCTAATACCGCTAATTTATTCGCTGAATTTTTGCTTCATAGCAATCCCTCTTCAGCAAACATTAGAAGTTTTGTCAATGAGTGAAGGTATATACTTTTTAAAGCCAGGTCTTATATACTCTGCATATGATTGATTATGAGTTCCTCTATGCATTTAGCAAAGAAGTACTAAATCTTGATAAATATATACGATGGATAGGTATTACTAATAAATTTGGTGTTCTTGTCAATGCAGAGCACAGAGAAGGATTAAAGCCCCTTCTGACTGAGGAAGAGAATGAAGATTACGCATCGCTTACAGTAACTAGACATAAGACAAGGACGAAATTTGAGCCAAAAGTAGGTAAGCTAATTTATGCTGCTGGAAGATATGAAAAATTGAATAGAGTAACCATACCGATAAATGATAATTACTATCTGCTTGTAGCATTAGATGTTGAATTAAAAAATTTCGAGGAAGTTATAATGGAAAAAGTGATTCCACTTGTTGAAAATAAAAAAAATAATTTTATTATAAACGATGAGTAATGTTACTTCGAAACAATAATATGAATCTTCACTTTGCTTAACTACTTCTTAGTTTCTGTACTCATATTTGAGCTATCTTTACTTAATTTTATTGTCTGGACCTTGGTTCTCTATGCATTGAGGTTTAAGCGAAATAAAAAAATGATGATGGCCTTGTAAGACCAAGTCAATTTTGAAAGTATCGTTTCTGTTGCTGCCTTATGGAATAGATCTACTATACAACTTGCCTTCTAGAGCTAGTTTGTACATTTCAGCTACATAGGGGTTCTTTG
>DATDNG010000283.1:0-2219 GCA_036518375.1 Nitrososphaeraceae archaeon
CACAATTCGGGATGATAGGTGTTGGAACAATACATCATGTAGCTTGGCGCACACCGTCTGATGAACAACAAAAAATGTTGCGAGCCAAAATAGTCAAAGCTGGCCTCAACGCAACACCAGTTATAGATCGTATCTACTTTCACTCAGTATATTTTCGTGAACCAGGCGGCGTGCTCTTTGAAATAGCTACCAATCCACCTGGCTTCGCAACGGATGAAAAGATAGAAGAGCTTGGCACACATTTGATGTTACCGCCATGGCTTGAATCGGTGCGTAAGGATCTTGAGAGAGTTCTACCACAAGTACATTTACCACATAAGAAAGAGAAAGGACAAGAAGAGGCGTTAATTGAGAAAAAACAACGATCTGATAATAAAGGAAAGTGAACTTGATAAAAATGTACAAGAAGAAAACTGAACTTGGTTTCATCCATCATTTTATGTCTCCAAAATACGAAGTAAGTGCAGCTAGTACAGCAATAAGTAGACGAGAAACAGAAACACAACGAAAAACATTTACAACTTTTCTCTTACTTCATGGTACTGGGGGAAACGAACAAGATCTAGTTCCATTGGTCTACGAGCTAGATAAAAGTGCAGCAATACTCAGTCCCAGAGGAAAAGTATTAGAGAATGGTATTACACCACGATTCTTTCGCAGACTAGCAGAAGGAGTTTTTGATTTAGAAGATTTGAAATTCCGTACAAATGAGCTAGCAAACTTTGTAATTGATGCATCAAAAACTTATAATTTTGATTTGCAACATATAATAGCTGTAGGGTATTCTAATGGTGCAAACATAGTAGCCAGTATGCTATTGCTTCGTCCAGAAATACTCTCTTCTGCTATTCTTTTTCGTGCTATGGTTCCACTTGTACCACGAACATTGCCAAATCTTAATGACAAGCATATTTTCATGTCTTCTGGACTTTATGATCCAATAGTTTCAAGGCAAGAGACAGACAGGCTTTTTGGCTTATTCAAAAAAGCGGGTGCCAATATTTCACTCAGTTGGCAAGAGAGCGGCCATGAATTAACAATGGAGGAGATTTGGAAAGCAAGGAAATGGTTGCTGCAGTATTCCACTTCTCATGCTTCTTTTATTTAATTTAAAATATTGTTTGCAGTCAGAATGCAATTTGATTTAATACCGTAGTTCATCCCGTGACTCCCATTTAGCTACCCATTTCTCTAAGCTTATGAAAATGGCATCTAATTCCTTTGCTAAAGGTGTAATCTTGTATTCTACTCTTAATGGGCTATTCTCATAAACAGCTCTTCTCGTAACAAGGCCTTCTTGCTCTAACTGTTTAAGTTTTTTTGCCAGCACGTTGCTACTTATCCCTAGTAGCCGTTTTATTTCATTAAAATGCATAGTGTCATTAGCACTTAGATATCGCAGAATCAGTAACGACCACTTCTTTCCAATGGTGTCCCATATTCCTAAGGCTTTGCATACATCAGTAGCTATTTTTTTGCTTTTGATTTTAGTGTTGTCTTCAGGCTCCATGTCAATCCTTTTGTAGATCCGATGCAAGCGAATCAATGAGTTCTCTGAAATGATATGATCGACTAGCCTTTGTTTTATCCCATACATTCATAAATTTTGGAATTGTCATCATTGATTTGGCAGTAGCTTCCCATCGTAACCAAAGTTCGTTATCAATCATTTTTGTTCTATAAAGACGGAAAATGAATTCTAACATGTCAAAGCACTGAATTATGACATAGTACTGTTGAGGACTGTCAACTAACGAGTAATATTTGGATACTACAGGGCTTTCCTGTGACATTTGCAGATATTCTTTGCTATTGAGGTTATTAAAAAGAACCTGTGTGGTATTAGCATATGTTTGTTGTACACTTTGACTAGACATACTTTTTTTCATTGCAGAGAATTGAAGTATGGATACAATTAACGCACCACCATATATTATTGGGCTAATTATTTGGATGTATTCTCCAAATTGGACCATGTTATTATTGTTCACTAGTATGTTAACTAATAATATATCCCCCACAGAGATAACTCTAGTGATATACGCCAATAAAGAACCAAGAATTTTTGGATCATGAGTATTGGGAATTGTTCTAATCCTAATACGGTTGACATATGAACCTATATCATAGGGCATAATCTGTTCCATATGAGTCTAAAAATCAGCTCAAATTTGTTTCACAACCCTTTCGGTTCATATATACAATACTATTTTATTTTT
>DATDNG010000284.1:0-2400 GCA_036518375.1 Nitrososphaeraceae archaeon
TCAACATGTAGTTGAGGAATATCGCGTTTAGCCTTTCTACTGTGCATACGCAATTGAACTCTTCGTATTTTATGGCTAATATCTCTAATCTGTTTCTTTTTTATATGACGAGTTGGGTCGGCCAATGGGTTTTTTATAACAACTGATCAATAATATAAGTCGTGCAATAAGGCAGGCTCATACAGTTCGAGCTTCTTTGAAATGGTCTTATATTGATACCGTGTGGCGAGGTTAGTCTTTTTTTGATTATTTTGAAAATAAGTATTCTGCTGTTAAGTATTTCTGTTCTTTAGTTATAATAATTGCTAAATCATACTTTTGTGTTCCTCACTTCTTCTTGACTTTATTCAAAAATGCAGACATCATTTTTTGTCTGTCTTCATGTGCAAAACATAATGCCCAACCATAAATTATTAACTGTAATCCTGTATCAATATCTGCATCCATTCCTTTGTTGATTAACATTTTACTAGTTTTGACAGCAGTAAAACTATTATTTGCAATCTCTTTTGCAAGGGAAAGACATTCGTCAATCAGCTTTTTATTTAGAATTTTAGCTAGTTCATTGGCTCTTTGTTTTTCTTGTTGTTTTTGCTGCTGTTGTTCTTCTTGAGAACTGGCAGAAGATGGTGTAGTAGTTATAATATCTTCTTCTTCAGTACTCAATCTAACTACTCTATTAACAAGCCCAATTCTTTCTGCTTCCTCTGCTGTAATCATTTTTCCTGTATAGATGAGTTCTTTTGTTTTTGATGGACCTACAATTCTTAATAGCCTTTGAGTTCCTCCCCATCCAGGTGGAATTCCAACTGTAACTTCTGTCTGGCCTATCTTTGCATTACTTGATGCTATTCTTATATCACATGCTAGTGCGAGTTCACAACCGCCTCCTAAAGCATAACCATTAACTGCAGCAATAACTGGTTTTTCTAAATTCTCTATTTTATTAAGCAAACCATGAATAAAGGTTGCATACTTTTCTGCTTCAATAGGATCAATATTTACTACATATCTGATATCTGCTCCTGCACAAAACGATCTTTCTCCTGTACCAGTAATAATTAGAACTTTTATTTTATCATCTGTACCAACAATGTCAATTGCTGTAGATAATTCTGACATTGTTTCTCTGTTAAGAGCATTTAGTACTTCAGGTCTGTTGATCTTTATTATAGCAACACCTTCATCTTTAGCCTGTAAATCAAGTAGTAGATATTTCATTTCACATGACATGATTGAGTAACTAATTAATTTAGGGTTTCGATAGCAGGATACTTTATCACATGCTAATAACAGGTGTATGCATGGAAAGGATTATTTCTCAGATTCATATCTTTGGTTAACATGAATGCAATGCCTGAAAATAGGGTTCGAACTGAGGATTCAATGGGCCCAAGGGTGTGTGAATCAAATTTGACATAAATTTAAGGCCCATGTCTGTAAGCTATATTGTTACCTATGTCTGTAAGTACAACAACTAAATAAGTCACGGTTTATGATTGATTATAGTTACTCAATCAATGGCATACAAAATTACTCCAAAAGGGCTGCAAGCAAGAACAGATGAATATGTTATAATAGATGTACGAGAGGCCGATGAATTAGAAGAAGGCAAAATAGATGGAGCAGTCAATATCCCACTTGGACAGCTAATAAGAAAGGCAAGACAAGGTGACCTAAATGATCTTAAGAGAAGAAAAATTTGTACTTACTGTTCTGGTGGGTACAGAGGAAATATGGCTGCAGATGAGTTAAACAAGCAAGGATTTGATTCTGCTGTAACCATTGAAGGGGGATATACAGCCTGGAAAGACGAGAAAAAGAAAAATGATGATCGCAGTAATGATAAATAGCAATGAGTGAAGAGGTCTGGAACAAGATCTACAAATCAGACAGCACATTGCCCTGCTTACTGGCTACAGATATTGAGGCTTTGTTTTCCACACTTTCAGCATCTGTATCTACTGCTACTAAAATAAGCTAAACTAAACTCTATGTCTATCCCAAAAATGGCAGATAGATATAACCTAATAGAAAATTTATTTATTTAATCAAAATGTATAGAAATAACACAATTGATGAGATAATAATAAAATTTTAGTCATATCTATGTTAAACCCATATAAGAAATATTGTGCCGGTAAGTATGAACAAATATGCAAAGCTTTAACGATTGGTGGAAGACTGTTCCTGAGGATCTTAGGAATAAAACCCGCAAGGGTGATGAAGGAAAATAAGCCGTTGCTAAACCAGGTTAACTATGTCCTTTTACATCTCCATTTAGCTGGCAAGCATGACGCTAAGCCAACTCATGAAGAGCTAAGGAATTGGTTGCATAATGGAGAACTGGATGTTCTTAGAATGACTGCAAAATAGTAGTTACAAAAAACACACATGCAT
>DATDNG010000285.1:0-2403 GCA_036518375.1 Nitrososphaeraceae archaeon
GAGTTTGGCAAACTGTTGTTAAACCTAATACGCCGATCACAATGCTTACCGGAGGTTGATGTTTAGATTCTCTTTCATAGTTTTCATTTCATCCTCCATGCTATCAATCCTAGTAATAATTCGACTTGTCTGTTCTTCAAAATCCTTCCTCACTTTAAAAAGTAAAACCTCGAGCCTAACATCTCCGGCCATACTGCTGAATATGACTTAAGAGGACGATAGGCATCTTCTCAGCTACTGAGAAAATATTGTATCTCTTATACAATTTGTTCAGTACTTCTTCTGACTCGCCATCTGCTGCCGCGTCAATTCTCCGCCTAATCTCTTTCTTTTGCGATTATTTGGCCAACGATTGGATCCTTGAATGGATCATTGTACAGATCTTCGGACATATGGTTAATGCTCTATTGTCTTCTGCATTATTGTTACAATACTTTACAAGAATATAGGATATACATATTCGATATGATCCTTCTGAAGGAAGTAATCTTCTTTAGGTTAAAAGGGCATCTTATTGTGGTAAAAAATAATAGAATGAAGCCTTGAACTCACAGATAACACGCCATTATCTATATGCGATATACATGAAGAAGATTGATCCAGATCATGATTGGATTTTTATTATTCCATTTCAGATTAAAACAAGGTTCTGGTTTTAGTTGAATGTATCTAACAAAAAAACACTTCTTTTGCTAGGTGAAATCCGACGAATCGCACTTCTACATTTTGAGCCTGTTAAGAATAGTCAGATTATCAAGAAGATGATGATGTTAGTAAGTAGATAGTAGCAAACAAGCTAGTTAGTAAGATTAAAAGTATATAACACAACATGGTCGAGTGGCATGTATCTCTCTACTCATCTTCTTAGTTTATATGATAATCTGATTGTACAGAAATCCAGAATGAAAAAGAAGAATAACGTCCCGTATCATTTTTTTCCTATTATGATATTGGGTTCAGCGCTACTAGTAGTATTATTATTGACATTTGTTTTTTCAAAAAGTAATATTGAATTCGCCCCTAGTATAAATTCATCTAATCATGCTGCTGTTATTAGCAACAGTAATGCATCATCTTCTTCTCCTTCTGGTAATTATTACATGAAGGCAAATGTTACAATAAATGGATTTAATCTTGTTGTGGATGTTCCCATCACAAGTGATCAATTCCAAAAAGGATTAGATATCAAAGATCATCTAAATGAAAATCAAGGAATGTTATTTATCTTCAAAGAACCAGATAAAAGTCCATTCTGGATGCATGGTATGAAGTTTCCTATAGATATAATTTGGTTTGATAAGGGTAGGAATGTAGTACATATAGAGCATAACCTACAACCCTGCATCACAGATCTTGTTTGTCCCTCCTACTCTCCAGAGAAAGATGCATTATATGTATTAGAGACAACATCAGGTTTTTATCAAAGACATAATGTTAAGATAGGTACACATATGGATTTTAGCTTGATTAAATAATAATGACATCAGCTAGTCATTCAAGGAAGGTTGGTTTATCAGGTACCAACTATTTCTAGTTATCAGAACATTTCACGATGCTCCATGCTGCCAGCTAAAAACAAAATTACAAAAACTTCCCACATGGTCAATCGCACGCTGACCGGCGTGGATCATCTCATGTCCAACCGGCGTCTGCCGCTGATTCTCGATGTCGTAGTATAATCATCCATTTCATCTGTGTCATCAAAAACGACAGCGACTTCTGGTAAGTCTTCTATCTTTATCCTATTGAAGATTATTTAGATTCTATAGGTTCATAGTCTATAGTTTCATCTTATAAATTTGATATATGATCGCGATTGCGATTATTCTGTACTATGATTAATAGCTATAATGTTATCCAGTCAGTTATGATAAGAGTTAGAAGAAGATTGTTATGAAATTGAAATCAATTATCATGTTGCTGTCATCAGTTACAACCATGATGGCTATCAATGCTGCCGGTGGCAGTGGTGCGGCGTTTGCTACTACTAATACTACTACTGATCCTATGCATTGTGATAAACCAGGCTATCCATCCTGTTACAGCATAGGCTATCAGGCAGGTAAGAATTCTCGTTCTGGAAAAGCTTGTCCTACTGGTCATAGTAAGAGCTATTGTATAGGATACGAAGCAGGGAACAGAAGTGGTGGGAGTAGTAGCAAAAATGGCGGCGCAGTTAGAGGAACTATTGGCAGTGGCGAAAGTGACAAGATCAAAGGTAGCGACAGTAGTACTAGTGCAAGGGCATCCTGACAGACAGCTTGTACTTTTCAGATCATGTACGTTTGTGCACGTTCCAATACTCTTCTTTCATCTGTAGACAACGACATTCCATTCATCTCTTTAAACTGCATTGCGTTAACCACAGCCTTCCCGCCATAATGATTGTTAAAGTAGACACGA
>DATDNG010000286.1:0-14401 GCA_036518375.1 Nitrososphaeraceae archaeon
TAAAAAATATCTATTATGAAAGCAATAATAACTATTAGATTAGAAAATCGAAAATTAATTCACTTTAGAAATAATTAATGTATGATATCAATTATTTCTATTGGTACTACTAACAGATTCCATTGATTATTATCAGTTAGCTCTTCAAATCTCACTAGCATGATTTAGACATGATCTAAGCTAGAGGTAATCAAGTGAGAGAATCTAGAGCGATCTATCAAATTACTTTCCAGATGAGTTCATAGTCACATAAGAAACCGTTAGGGTCAAAGGAATGTTCTACGGTCGCATTCACTTCAAAGAACTGTTGTGACACAACTCCACTTCTTCTGATCTCGACGTAATGCTTTAGAACATTTTATCAAAATTCACGATCCCAGAAGAAGGTGGATAAGAATAAATAGCACTTTATTGGTTAGGTTTTACCCGCAATATTAGCGTCAAGAAAACCAAATACTTTCTACATCCAATGTTAAATGAAATTCTTCTATGATATAGACAATAAGTTTGATGATCAGGATACAGAAATACAATAATATTGTCTTCAATTTCTTTTGCAATCTTAACAATATTCCTTTACCGATCTATGGCTTTTCATACAGCAAGATCAGTCTTCTTATGCCTTAAGACTTATTCATAATTCAATGGTAGTTGGATTACAATAATATAAAATGCATAAATACATACATTATATTACTCGTTACATGTATCTTTTGTCACTGATTGTCAAGTTCATGCATAGATATAGTTCTACTACATAGTATATACAATTCATTTTCAAGTTATAGTGATTATGCTTTTCTAGGTATACTAAAAGTAAATGTGGCGCCTTTACCATCAGCATTGTTTTCAGCCCATATTCTACCACCATGAGCTTCTACGATACTTTTTGATATAAATAATCCTAATCCGGTACCTGTTTCTGATTTCGTAGTAAATTTTGAGAAGAGTCGGGGCGAAATCTCAGAATCTATACCTTGACCACTATCCTTTATGCTAACAACAACTTGACTGTTTTTCCTCTGTGCAATGACAGAAATAACTCCTTCTTCTGTAAATTTAATAGCATTGTTTAGAAGGTTGGAAATAACTTGAATTATCCTTCCTTTATCTGCTTCCACAATAATATCTTCAGGTTTGTAACGTATCGTAACAACACTATTATTATACGCTTTATCGGTTGCAAGACGATTTTGGATGTCTCCTATGATGTCCGATAATACATGATTTAGATTAAATTGTTCTTTATTTAGCCTCAATGACTGACTTTCAATTTTTGAAACGTCTAAGATATCTGAAGCAAGGCGCTCTAACCTTTTCGCATTACGAATAATCAATGCAATCTGCTCATTTTCTACTTCAACCTTATTCTTGTGATCAAATTGATGTTCAATATATTCTGCCTCTCCTAATATTGGCATAATAGGAGTGCGTAATTCATGGGCTGCTATATTAATAAACTCCTTTTGCATCTTGTCGTGAACTTTCAGTTGTTCATTGGCAGTTGCAAGTAATTTATTCGATTTAGTCAAAGAAGCATTTGCTTCTTTTAGTTCTGCAGTCCTAGTATTTACAGCAGCCTCTAATCTCTTATTCCATGAGAGAATAAGAAATGCAATACCAAGTGCTATGCATCCAATTATTATAACCATGAGAGTGCTAAAATTCTTTTGCTGATCTATCAAAAAGCCAACATCGCTAGCAAGTATATGTGGAGTACCGATGAACAAAGTCCATAGCTGTTTTCCATCAATTAATACTGGTTGATATGAAATGGTAGTCGTGTTAGCATGGAATGTAATGTCCTCTGCCCCAGACTTGCCTTCCAATGAACGTCTAAGAATACTATTATATGAATCTTTTATTTCAGGAGAGATCAATGACTGAAATTCATTTCCTAAGTAGTTCTTGCCAATTAACAGTTGATTCCTAGCATATAAGACTATTCCATTCTTGTCCATTAGACCTACATTGCTTACAATTTCAGGAAATAATTCATTTTGCAAAAATTTACCTATGGTACTGACACTAATTCCAGCAACTATAACACCTTTGAATATCTCTGTCTTACTAACAGCAGTAGTATTGTTCTTAATTTTAGGTTGGTTGCCAATTATTGGAAATGATATATATAGTCTAGGAACATTATCTGTTGATTCTATTACACTACTATAATATGGTGAATGTGTATTTTTCGGTATAGTGAAATATTCTTTGGAGCTCAGGTTTACTCCTTTATACTGGTGAGATGTAGTTTGGTTCATGTTACTCCACATTATTACTTTGCCTTCCTGGTTGATCCAATAGTACCCATCGGTAAGTTTATTTGTAGATTTTTGTGCAGTATTAAAAAGAACCTGCGCCTTTTCAGTTTCATTACTTTGAATTGTAGGTGCATTAGCAAGTTCTCGTAAATTAGTGGTAATTGAGTCTATACTATGTACGAGGATTCTTGAGAGATCATATCCTTCAATTCTAGCGTTTAATCTTACATCTTGCGAAGCAGCTTTTGATATTTCATTTGCAGTAAAGGTAGAATACTGATAAGAAAGAATGGATAATGATATTCCAGCAGCTGCGATAATAAAAAGCAAAGCAATATTATTCTTGGATAAGGCTGTCAACATCAACAAATTACAATCATTACTTCATTGTTCGTATAGATAAAGTGAAGTGTTAAAATATTCTAGCAAATTTTTATCTTGAACAAATGACGGATAATAGAAAAGTGCTTCTTAAAAAAGAAGTCGAGCAATAGATTTCATTATATCTAGGCAAGCAATAGGGTTTAAAAAACATATATATATGATAATAGAAATGGCGAAAACTACCATTTGAACATATGCTTATCAAAACATATAGGCAAGTAGTTTATCATAACTTCAGAGGAACTAATAATATAGGGGGATTGTGACTAATTTGTCGCTTGATTTTAAAAAGATGGTGGAATTGCTCCTAAAACAGAAGCCAGAAATCAAGGCTGAGCAGATCAGAGAATTGATCGACGAAAAAAAAAGGAAGGTCG
Organism: Nitrososphaeraceae archaeon; assembly: GCA_036518375.1. Classification (GTDB taxonomy): domain Archaea; phylum Thermoproteota; class Nitrososphaeria; order Nitrososphaerales; family Nitrososphaeraceae; genus Nitrososphaera_A. Next base: position 3,026 of record DATDNG010000286.1, read on the forward strand.
GTGCTGGTTATTTAACGGATCAGGGAGCATTATTTTTAGTTGCCGCTGATCTTGGCATTTCATTTGAAAATGTTCCTAAATTAAGATCAGAGATCAAAGATCTATATATTGGTGCAAAAGAGGTAACTATCACCGCTCGTGTTATGAATATCTATCCTATTCGTAAGTTTATCAAAAAGGATACTAATGAAGAGATCATAAATCGAACTTTAACAATCTATGATAAAGAAACTAGTATAAAAGTTAAACTCTGGGATAATAATCAGGTCAATATCCCAGATGAATTGGGATTGCATCCTGGAGATTTAATCAAGATTTCTCGATGTTATGTCAAGTCTGGACTTGATAGTAAGCCAATTATCAATTTAGGTTCAAACGGAAATATTGAACAAGTAGACAGTGATGACCATTCTATTCCAAATATCGACTCCATGACAATTACGGTTGATGATGTCAAGGAGTCACAGGACAACGTGATAATCATAGGTAATATCGATTCTAATCCAAGAATTTCTGAATTTAACAATATCAGAGGAGAACTAAGTAAGTCACTGCAAATGCAAATCTCAAATCAGACCGGTACTCGTTCTTTGCGTGTTGTTATATGGAATGTTGATGATAAGAAGATCCCGAAGGTTTTCAACATAGGTGCCAGTGTTAGGCTTATAGGAGTTAGGATTAAACCTAGTAATCTGCAATATGGTAATGGAGATCTTGAAATTCATGGCGATGAAGGAACTGTGTTGCAGTTTCCTGGATTGCAAACAGAAGTCGAAGTTATTCCTTTAAGAGTGATTTCAATTGGAAATGAAACTGGCAAGGGCAACATAAACTGCCTAGCAGTGGATAAATCCAGTAAATTCTTATCTGTTGTCATAGATAGCATGCTTATGAGTAATGAAATAACTTTGGATACAATGATAGAATGCGTTCCAAGCAGAATCTTTGGTAATTCTATTACTCTGTCCAAAGAGGACTCTTACATTAGAATAATAGATAATGATCCCTCTTTTCCAACCTTATCAAACTTTGAATCAAAAATTAAAGATATCCAGGCTTTAGAGAATCCTTATGTTATAGAGGCAATTGTACTACATGCACCTAATATGACAGAAGTAAATACAAGAGGCGGAGTTATCCCTATTACTGATACGCTACTGGGAGATGATACTGGAGAGATTCGCTTGGTAGGCTGGCGCGATCAAAGCTCTTCTATAAACAAATTGAATGTGGGTGATAGGATAAAAGTGATAGGTGCTATCGGAAATAACGGAAGGGAGGGCAAGATAGAGCTCACATTAAAGCCATATTCTTCAATTATAAAAATCAGTTAGATCGATTAGCATCATTATTTCTTTACAAATATTTTTGAACTCGACTGAATATTTATGTCATAACTGCTGAATCATTAGCTCAAAAGTGAGAGTTTTTGAAAAATGGCTTTAACTAATCTTAGAATACAGTATAGATTACTGGAGACGTTTAGAAATACATTGGGATCTTCTGGCATCATGATAAAGCTTTTGTTTTTCAATATACCTAGAATCTAAATGATGTACCTACACTGCTTTGGCTCTCCTATATTCTAGCCTACAGGGGCTCTACAGAACTAACTATTAGTTATTTCATTCACACATAATATCAGTACAATCAGCTGCTCTAAGAAATAATATCTGCTGTTATAAACGACTATTAAAAGCACCAATGCCAATGCATCACAAAACAAAGCATATCCATACATTCATAAGAAAAAAATTACCGTACAAAATATGCATTTCTTATTCATTAACACAAATAATCATAGTGATCATGAGCCAAGAACCCTCCGTATAACACTGACAAAATGTTCTTCATCGACTGGCTTTCTTATAATATCATTGTGGCTTACTCCAGGTAGTATGCTTATTAGCTCTCCAGATGCATCAAGAGCAGACACAAAAAGTATCTTAGCAGGGATATTCATTGCCTTTAATCTATTATATAGTTGAAGTCCGTTTAGATGGGGCATTCTGATATCCATTACTATTAAATCATAGTAAGAAGGCTTTTTTGTTGCAAAGCATTTCAATGCTTCCTGAGGATCTGTAAATGTGTCAACATGATAGCTTTCACTAGCCAAGAATGTCTCATAAGTCAAAAGTGCATCTGATTCGTCATCCACTATCATAATATTAGATTTTTGTTGTTGTTCGTCAAGAACCGACGATTTTATTATCCGTTTAGTAATTAAATGATGCATTGGGATAACCTCTAGTTCTGAGACTCGTTTATCAGGGTTCAGAGGATTAATAATATCCATATTCTTGTTTTCTACAGAATAGATAGGATATTTGTATTTCGAGTCAATAAGTGGGTATCCACCTAATCCTTGGAAATGATAATGATCATCAAAATAAGATTTTTTTATGATTTGATATAGATTATCACCTATTACCATCCCATTTGGTTTCGCCATGGAGTTTATTTTTGCACAGAGGTTCACAGTAGAACCAAATAAATCATCAGTGTGTGATGTTATTGATTTTGCTATCTCTACTTTGCCATAGTCAGCGCTAATTCTGTAGAGAAGAGGAGGTAATCCTTCTTCTCTTAACTTTGCATTGATAGCATCGCTAGCTGCTATTGAAGTAACACCGCATTCAACTACTGCATTGAAAGCAGACTTGTTGGTAGAATCGGATGTCTTTGGAAAATAATATGTCAAACAATCGCCAGTATTCTTAATTATCTTTGCGCCAAAATTTCTGGCTATTGCAGCCATTGTATTAATAAATATTGAATAGTATTTCCTAATTTTTCTTGCGTCAGCTATTTGGGCCGTGATTTTTGTAGAATCCACCATATCAACAAAACAGACACAATAATTTCGTGAATTACCAGAAAATGATATCTCCTCAGATGGATTACTGAAATAGAAAGGTAAGGATTCCTCGTTATTCGAATCAGTTTTTGAAGGAATCAACACATGACATCCTCAATTTATATACTCATTTTAATGTATTTAAGCTCTGCTAATAACATTTAAGTATATTTAATAATGTTACTTGCATTAATACAATATTTAAAATTAGCAGTCATTTTTAGCTTTACATCGTAGTCTTAACCAAGAAGGGAATTTTCGAGATACGCTAAATATATTGAATATTAATCATCATTCTATTGAACGCGATTTATTATCATTTACTTTACATGTCCTGATCTTCATCCTAGTTATTTTTAGACTTATCATTTGTTAAGTGTTTATGTCTTTCTTATTAGCTATCTGCTAAACTATACATGTTCAAGTATAGAAGAACACATATAGTCAATCCCGAATTATTTGCCAGCTTTGAATAATGTCAGCATAATATATCGTTTTATCGTGCTCTTGATTATCCGTTGCAATTTTGTATTCTAGCCAAGGTTCTTTAATGCGCTCAACGTCAGCTTATTCTTAAAACCCTGATTCTAATTCATTATCGCATGAATAGCATGATCAATGAACTTCTATAGTAACATCTATTTCTTAATGGGGAAATTGCTCCTTGTTCAGGCAGTATTAGTATGCGATCATTATTAATATTGCTACTGACATTTGTACAATACCTTCCCTTTGCTATTATGGTCTGTTTAGTTGATATATTCTTGTTCTTACTGCAAGCTACATATTTTATTATAACCCTAGAAAGAACTAATAGTAGCTTTTGTTAGAGTAGGATCGACATCTCTTTTAGTCTTTTGAATGCTTAAATTTAGTTGAATATTTATGCATTATTTTAGGTTTATTTATTCAAAGGCTTCGGATTAATCGTATTTTGATCTACACTATGTTATGAAAATGTCATATGGGATAAATGTTGTTATCAACATTCAAATGGTCTAACAAGTAACAAGTAGCATAATCGCTCAGTATTAATCAACATGATAAGAACAGTTTCCTGACCGTGTAAACTTATACGTTCATCAATGGCGAAGTCAAATATAATGGTTTAACCAAATCAGCTACATCGACCCAGCATCTTGCAATTTTATCCATTGAATAAATCGAATTAATAATTGCAATGGTTAATTCTGAATTCTTTGGTTCTGCCTTTGCTGACAGTTCCTTTATTGAATTTATGAGTTCATTAAATTTATTATACATTTTTACAACTTCGATAGATTCTGCTCTATTCTTAGTAGTAAAAGCGACTACAGACCTTTCATGCATCTTTTCAATTAATATACTAAGATCGGTGATCAGATCAATGAGGTTTGTATGAAAAATATCAGGTACCGCTGATGCGAATTCCGTAATATAATCACCAGCACTTTCAAGTTGGTTAGCAGCAATTCTATAATCGAGAATGTCAATATTGCTCAAATTAAGTTTACCTGCCAGTTTCTGATCCACCATGGCACTTCGTATTAACCTTACAAGCAAAAAGTATTGCCGATCTACTTCATCATCCCTGCTCATTATCAATTTTCCAATACCATTTTCCTTGCTTCGCAGCCCCTCCAATGTATCCCTATACATTCCTGCTATAATTGAGCTCATTCGTCTTAGAATCTTCTCTGCATTTAGTGCATTTGCGTCAAGCAAGAATTGTGAGATAATATTAAAGCCATCTTCATCAATTATCTCTAAGCCGACAAGTTTTTGCATTATATGCTTGATAAGTTCTCGATTATCAAAAGATATTTGAGATTTGCCCTTAATACGTATTATATTGTAGCCAAGGAGGTAAGCACCATAGATCTGATTAACTAGACTATCTATCGAGGTATGGGTATAAGGGATCGTCACTTCTTTCATATCTTCGTTACCTACATCCGACGAAAACAAAGAGATCGAATTATCTCTATTAATCTCAATTAACACCATATTTCCTTTTTTTAAGTTGTGGTTTTTGATCCATTCACTAGGTAATGAAACCAACATGCTACTGCCTATTTTTTGTAACCTTCTAGCGTATTTAGTCATAATTACATTTATACTAATTTATATTAATTAAACACTATTTTTATATTTTTTATTATCTATAAATTCAATATGACATCTGTAGTTGTGGAGCCCATTGCAATAGCTAAAGCATTCAGCCCAGGCCACATTACTGGTTTTGTTGTAAGGAAATCAGCTACAACTAGGAATAATAATTATCTTTATGTTGGTTCCAAGGGAGCAGGTTTTTCAATTGACCGCGGGGTTACAACTACAGTTGAAATTTATGAACACGAGTCAGTTAATTATCGGATTTCAATTAATGGCCTCAAAGTTGAGGATGCAGAAGTGTCTAAGTGGGTTCTACAAAAATATCTCAAACTTATTGATCATCACTATTACATCAATATCGAACATGAAATCAACATTCCTATAGGCTTTGGGCTTGGTTCTAGTGGAGCCGCAGCTCTAAGTTTATCTTATGCACTTAATGAAGCATTTAATACAGGCCTGAGTATGAAGGAGGCTGCACAGCTTGCACATAATGCAGAGATTGCTTGTAAAACAGGTCTAGGAACTGTAATCGCAGAATTTACAGGAGGATTCGAAATGCGAATTAATGCTGGAGCTCCAGGTATTGGTACTGTAGAAAAGATCGAACTCAAAAACCATAAAGCTGTCATTCTGTGTATTTCTCCAATTTCTACAAAATCATTTCTCAGAAATCATTATTTGGCAGATGGACTAGGTGAGAAAATGTTAAAAAGATTAAGAGCATCAAGAGAAATTGATGACTTTTTAGAGATGTCATACTACTTTGCACACCATCTCGGATTAACTGAAGGAAGATGCAAACTTCCCATTCAAAGACTAAGATCTCAAGGTTTTGAATGTGGAGTGGCATTATTTGGAGAGACATTATTTACAATAGTCCAAAGTGACCGAGTAAATGAAGCAAAAGAATGTCTTAAGGGTTTTAAAGGTGGTTTAATTGTATGCAATATTGATAATACTGGAGCAAGAAGCGCATAGTTAAAGGTACATGAATATCCCATCAAACCATCCTCGTGCAAAATCTCTTTATATAAGAGAGCTACTTGTTACTGGTTTTAGAAACGGGTTAGTTACTCCAGAGGGCCTGATTGCTCATGGCAGAGGTGAAGCTTTTGATTATCTTTTGGGTGAACTTACAACTGAAGTTGCACATGATGCAGCAAATGCTGCTTCTTCTATGCTTTTACTTTCGAAATATCCTGTAATTTCAGTTAATGGTAATGTGGCTGCGCTTTGTGCAAAAGAAATTATAGAATTAAGCCACGTTACTGGTGCCGCAATAGAAGTTAACCTCTTTTATCGTACTACTGAACGTGAAATGGCAATTGAAAAAGAATTGAAAAAGAATAAAGCGAAGACTATTTTTGGAATAGGTTCCAAAGCCTCTATGCGAATTCCTGAACTACAGAGCGAACGAAGAAGAGTAGATCCTAATGGGATCTATAAAGCTGACACTTTGCTTGTACCATTGGAAGATGGTGACCGAGTCGAAGCTCTTGTAAATATGGGCAAAACAGTGATCACGATAGATCTAAATCCACTATCAAGAACGGCAAAAGTAGCACACATAACAATTGTCGATAACATCATCAGAGCCATTCCTGAAATGATTATTGCTGCAAAGCAGCTCAAAGAGAAAAATGCCTCAGTAATGAAGAGAATTGTGGAAGAATTTGACAACAAGGCGAATCTCGCAAAGTCACTCAAAAATATTCGTGGCGATATATAGATGCGATACGAAGAAACTAATAACGGTAGCGAAGCAAGAAAAAAAATAAGAGTAAATGACGTTATAATGATGAAACAAAAAAAGGAAAAAGTTTCTGTTCTTACTGCTTATGACTATTCTACTGCATCAATTTGCGATAAAGCAAACGTCGACATCTTGCTTGTAGGTGACAGCGCAGGGATGATAATGCTTGGCTATCCAAACACGATTCCGGTAAGCATGGAAGAAATGCTACTATTCTGCAAGGCCGTATCTAGAGGGACAAAGAGAGCAATGGTCATAGCAGATATGCCATTTGGATCATATCAACCTAACGTCAATAATGCTGTAAAAAATGCTATTCAATTTATCAAAGCAGGATGTGACGCTGTAAAACTTGAAGGCGGCGTTGAAATAATTCATACAATTAGAGATATAGTTAATGCTGGAGTTCCTGTTATGGGACATATAGGATTAAAACCCCAGACTTGTCCCTTGTGGGAAGGCTATAAGTTACAAGGAAACACAAAGGATTCTGCGTTAAAACTGATTGCAGATGCAAAAGCATTAGAACAAGCTGGAGTATTTAGCATAGTATTGGAGATGGTTGCAAGTGAAGTTGCGGAAGTAATTTCTAAAAATACCACTATTCCCATTATTGGAATAGGTTCTGGTTGTGGTTGTGACGGGCAGGTGCTTGTCCTACATGACATGCTTGGAATTTATGAAGGGATCAAACCAAAATTTGTAAGACGCTATGCAGAATTTTCTAAGTTAATCCTAGAAGTTATTTTACAATATACAAATGACGTTAAATCAAGTAAATTTCCAGAGGAACAAAATACCTTTCATATGAATCCTATCGAATTCAAGAATTTAAACAAAGCACTAAAGGAAAAAATAGATTTTAATAATGGATGTGAGAAAAAAAGGAAGTAGAAGAAGAATAATAGTCCATCCATCAAAGGATATTATTGGTTTAGAAGATAATGATCTAGCAGGAAAGAAAATAGTGCTATGCATTACTGGTAGCATAGCTGCATATAAAGCAATTGATTTAGCTCGTCTACTTATGCGACATGGTGCCGATGTTCATCCCGTAATGTCAGAAATGGTAGCTTCCACATTGCTTACTCCAGATATGATGAAATGGGCTACAGGTAACTATGTGGTTACAAAGTTAACAGGAAATCTTGAACACATCTTTCTTGCTGATTATAACATGTCAGACCTAATTCTTGTTTATCCATGCACTGCCAATACAATAGGAAAAGTGGCCAATGGAATTGATGACACACCAGTTACATCTATTTTAAGTGTTGCTCTTGGATCTAGGATCTCAATAATGATTGCACCTGCGATGCACAAGTCAATGTATAACAATCCGTTTATCAAAGAGAATATTTGCAGACTAAAGGATCAAGGTATTGAATTTTTAGAACCCTTGATCTCTGAAGGAAAAGCCAAAGTCGCTCGCTCTGACCAAGTTCTAAATTCAATTTTAAATAAATTTAAAGAAACCAGAAGAAACAGAGTCTTGTTATTAGCTGGTAAGAACGTCTTAGTTACTACAGGTAGCACAATGGAATACATAGATCCAATTCGCGTAATTACAAACCTAAGTTCAGGTAAAATGGGAAATGCAATTGCTGAAGAAGCAGGGAAAAGAGGTGCAAATGTTACAATAGTATGCGGACATACAACATATGACGCCTCTGGTTCTTTAACTCATAATGTCATTAAGGTAAACACAAGTGATGAAATGTATAGCACCGTCATGTCAGAACTTTCTTATAAGAAATATGATGTTGTTATTCTAGCAGCAGCAGTAGCAGATTTCAAACTTGAAGAGAAAAAATTTACAAAGAAAATTGATAGCAGAAAAGACAAACTGTCGTTACCACTTTCATCTACAAAAAAGATTATAGATAAGGTCAAACAAGCAAGCAAGACTGATACGTTCCTAGTTGCATTCAAGGCAGAATACCGTGTCTCAAATTCGTATATAGTAAATAGAGCATATAAGAAATTAAAAGAATGTAACGGTGATCTAATTGTTGCCAATGATGTTGGTAGAGAAGGCTCTGAAATTAGTTCTGACAACAATGAAGTGTTTATAGTAGATAAGCAGAAAAAAGTTATTCATTTACCACTGCAAAACAAAAGGGATATAGCCAGAAAGTTGCTTAATATAATTGGGAAGTATCTCGATAACAAGGAAATCAAAAATGATAATAACTCAATAAATTAAGCAGATCCTTTTTATTCATATAACAATTTCTCGTCATAGAAGCTGGTTTTCTAATCGTTTACTTGCTATGCTAAAGAAGTCTAAGAACACAACATTATTAATTGTAGCTGCAGTAATATTTTGATACATTCATCATCTCTCTCATGCGTGATCTAATCAGAGCCATATTAAGCCATTGAATAAATTGATTTAGTTACTCAATGCTTGAGATAGATCATGCTCTTGATTTACTAATTTAATGACTTATACTTCTACTTTCTCCATATTTTCAGTGGTTGGCTGTGAGGGTGTTATTATGCGATTAAGACCCACTAAAACCCATTCTTCAAGCCATGTACATTTTTCTGGACTATATTGACCTGTCTCATCCTCTGATGAACACAAATGTTGGAAAGTGCAACTGAAACAGGGAGCACCTTCTACGCTTGCTATTTCTATAGGTTTTTTAGCAAATTCTGTAACCGCTGGTGACTTTTTTACAATTACTTTGTATGTCCATCTGCCATTATAGAGCATTTTTTCACGTGATATGAGTGCACGCTTTTCCAAATTACTTACTAATCTGGAGCCATCTCTGCTATCAAGAGAAAATACTTTACATAGTTCTGTCTGAAATATTCCACCTTCACCGCTTTGTAAAATTGTCTCAAAGACCTGTTCAATCAAATTGCTTTTAGTTTTAACTGCTAGTTTTGTTGGGGTAATTATATCTGGTGACAAAAGGTTACCCTTTCTTTGTTAGTTATTCCTATAAAAATCTTCATATTATTTATTGAAAACTGACCTCATATGACAGTGTGATCAATACAATTATAATAAAGGCAAGAAGTGTAAAGGTTGGAATTTATTTAATAATAAAATTCTGAGATTTGAGATCTGTATAGATATGACCAGTAATTGATTTTAATGTTATATTTTTGAATAAAAATAATATCATAAAAATTGAAAATTAAGCCCTGATTGTAGGTTCTAATGTAGAGTTTTATTGGCTATAAAAGATAGACTAAATATCTTATATTCAATTTTCCGCTCGTGTGATGTAATATCAGGTACGGTTGATCTAAACCTAACGTAATGCAACACAAATTTAACTGACTTTGCGGCCCAGCGCTTGCCATACATATAGCTTGCTTCTTAAATAACATATTACAATAAGTCCATTCTGTCAATCCCTAGGATTAACTCTGAACAGATTGTAAATGTAAGAAAACATGCCTTTCCATGTAGTTTTAAAGTTTGATTTATTCTGTCAAATCATTTTCTACTAAAATTTGTGAAATATTCATTTACGTATAAGATAAAATAATACATTATTTTGTACTTGTACACATATGTTTATAAAATTCGACCATGTCAGCAATTTCAATTCGTATATTTCCAAGGTACAAGGTCTATTGTCGAATCTAGTATACAAATTCTTATTATTATAAGGAATGCGGTCACCGGGATTTGAATTCCCGCTCAATCCCTTTGCAAGATAGAGTCCCGGGTTACGGGCTGACTTCGGAATATATACATATATTGCGTGGAAGGCCAGTGTCCTAACCAAACTAGACGATGACCGCATATTCTGTACATTAGCCGAGCATGAAATGGATATTAAATCTTAGCGATCTACTAAAAGAAAGCAAGAAAAGGTTATTTTCCTTCAGGGAATATATAGTTAAGCAGCATATCGATTGTTTTATCTTTTGCCTTTCTTTTGTAGTATCCTATTCCTTTGTTCGGAATATCCAACATCTTATCCATCTCAACTTCTTCTCGAGGTCTATGATCTAAAGCACCTTGGAATTGAACTCTATATCCTTTTAGTTTAGAAACCACAATGGAATCATAAATATCTCTAAGCCAAACAGAACCGATAAAGTAAATGTATGGTGGATTAATTTTGGTCTTAATAATATTTAAAATGTGATCAAAAGTCTGGGCCACATTTTCTGAAATATAGTCCGCTGCAATTATTTTTTCATCAACTCCTGCATTTACCAATTCATCTTTAATATTTTGAGTAGATTTTCTATTTGCAACAATTATGATCATGGTTTTATGCTTGTCAGGTTTTGATTGCATAATAATTCTAAAGGTATCTATACATGTCTTTATTCTCTCATCTATATGGCGTGGTAAATCACGATCGATTGAACTACTTCTATGTATAGCATATAAGATGATTAGATTTCCATCAGTAAAATGGTACTCAGGCATATAAAGTACTATCCTGACCTACCACAGATTAATATATATAGATTCTTGAATCAAGTGGCTAAGTAGAAATCATCATAAGAATGACAAGATTTGTTAGTCTATGCACGCTATAGGCAATAATACACCTAAACGATAGTTCCCTGTTTTGTGTTCTTACTAGCCTTGAAGTAATATATTCTCCAAACAGTCTCTTTATGACAGATATTATGGTTTCATCCTTGTTACGTTGATTGTACAATAAATAGAATATGGGAT
>DATDNG010000287.1:0-7496 GCA_036518375.1 Nitrososphaeraceae archaeon
ACTTTAGTAAGCCAATTGACATAAGCACGAAGACTGAACCATTTCATTTGCCTCTATTAGTATTTAGTCGTCCTGACATAGCAGCTTCAGGAAATAGCGTGCTTGTTGCATGGCAACAGGAGGTCAGTACAGGCAACACTACAGCCATATTCCTAAGCAAAAGTACTGATGGTGGTAACAACTTTAGTAAGCCAATTGACATAAGTAACAATACGAAATATGCACTCAATCCAAGGTTAGCAATATCAGGAAACAATAGGTACGCTGCATGGGAACGATCTTATGAGGCGAATCCTATAATAAAGCCTGATATATTCCTAAGCAAAAGTACTGATGGTGGTAACAACTTTAGTAAGCCAATTGACATAAGTAACAATACGAGATCTTACGAACCAACTATAGCAACTTCGGGAAATAGCGTGCTTGTTGCATGGCAACAAGTGCCTGATACAACCAAAAACACTACAGCCATATTCCTAAGCAAAAGTACTGATGGTGGTAACAACTTTAGTAAGCCAGTTGATATAAGTAACAATACACAAAATCCCATTAATCCATCGTTAGCAGTATATGGTAATAATGTCTTGGTTGCATGGATTAGCACTTCGGGTTCAAATGTAGATGTCTTTATCACAAAAAGTACTGATGGTGGTAACAACTTTAGTAAGCCAGTTGATATAAGCCTATTAGGATTTCAGAAATAAATAAGTATACACAAAAGCTCTACTTAAAATCAGTGATCTTTTAACTATACAAAGAAGCTTCTAATCTTGTCACGTTTAGCTTCTTCTTTTAACAATTCTGCAAGTTCTTCTTAGAGTTTTTTCTGTAAGTCAATATCAGTATCAGTAAGGAAAAAGCAACTGAATTTTACATTATCAAAAAAAACATTATCCTACACTTTCATGTTATCAATATTCCTCTCATTTTTGATTAGTGGTGCTTGGATTGATTCCGCTAACTTATCATTATTATTGTAAGTCACAGATCTGCGATCTTATTTTAGTATATCACAACAATCCAAAGCACTCAAGCGGTTACACAATAGATCGTTTTGGATATGGAAAGGCTATAGGTCAAATAGCAAGGAATCAAACTGTCAAGCCTTGTGTCCTAACTGTCATGCAATACAAAGACACCAATCCAAAAAGTTTAAAAGTTCTATGAATAAAGGCAAGAAGAGTCCAAACCTGTGATTCTTTATCATTATGCTAGAAGCATGAGATGTCCATTAAGCCTTCTGGGTTTTATACCTCTAATAGCATGTGCATTTACACACCTTTGGAATCCTATTGGATTTCCTTCAGTTTACATAGACGAGGCACATTATATGAGAAGGACTATGCAGGTCTTAGACGGTGTTGGTCCTCAAGAGTCAAGAAGCGTTTATACTCATCCTTATGATCACCCGTACTTTGGACAGCTCTTTTTGGCTAGTGTATTATCTATGATTGGTTATCCAGGTTCTCTAAATATATCGTCTTTAACAACAACAAATGCCACTTTCTCTGAAGTACAACATCTAATTCAGGTGCTTTATCTTGTCCCAAGAGTGTTGATGGGAATACTTGCTGTAGTTGATACTTTTCTTATTTACAAGATATGTGAGAATCGTTACAACAAAAAAGTTGCATTTATTGCATCTATTCTGTTTGCAGTAATGCCTATGACCTGGATGTTTAGAAGGATATACTTAGATACCCTTCTGACACCACTTCTTCTATCGTCGATATTGTTTGCATCATATTATAAAACAAAAGATGTTTCAAGGAATAAAAATGGTAGTAAAAATAATAATAATGTAATTGTCTTACTCTCGGCTGTTTTTTTGGGATTGGCAATTTTTACGAAAATTCCTGCTATTGCCATAATTCCATTAGTAGGATTTCTAATTTATACAAACAATAATAGAAAATTGAAGATATTAGGCTTATGGTTTATCCCTGTAATTCTGATACCATTGATTTGGCCCGCTTATAGTATATACTTAGGCCAGGTTAATCTTTGGTTGAAAGGTATGGCATATCAATTAGAAAGAAGTCATGGATGTGAACCAATATGTGTCAATCAATCAGTTTCAAGAGCCAATATATTAAATTCAATTTATCCTTTATTGCGCTTAGATCCGATTTTGCTGATAGTGGGTGCTGTAGGATCTATTTTTTCAGCCATTAAAAGAGATTTCTTTACTTTGCTTTGGTTTATTCCTTTTATGGTATTTTTTGTTGTCGTACAATATGCAGATTACTTTTATATTATTCCTGTAATACCAGCACTATGTATTGGAGCTGCCAAACTAATAGACTACCTTATAGACAAGACCAGCAACAATAAAAAGATGGTACAACAATGGAAGTGGAGATGGAGGATGCGGTGGCAGATGCCGGCGCCATTACGATTTATAATAATTATTTTAGGTATAGCTATTTTTGGACTAACAAGTACTACTTTGCTAATAACAACGAATGTTAATTCCACTTACTTTGATACGTATGCATCTGTTATTCAAAATCTACAATTTAATAATAATAACAATAATCATGATAAAGTCACTATGATTGGACAAAGCTATAGTCGGACTTTTTTTTGGATACCTAGGTACGTCTTGCATAAAGATATTGATTTTGTAGATCCTCACTTTAATGATCAGATTAGAACTCAAAAGGTTCTTTTTATAGCTGATCAGCCTCTTGTAAGTTATATATCCTCAAAAAAACTGTGTACCTTAAGCAAATACAACGCATGTACGTTAATTCAACTACGATGGGGACGTTCTTCGATATTATTCCTTATAACCTTAATCAATATCCATATACCAGTATGACTGAAAACCTAAGGGACCTAACTCTGGGTAAATATGTTGTTTTAGTGACTAAAATTAGAACAAACTATCAGTGACTAAATGTTAGGCCAAGCAAAATGCATAAACCAGTTAAATAAAGGTGATAGATATTACTATATCAAGAGTGTTACCGTTTAGATCAGTTGTCCTTAAGTGCATCACTCTTTTACCTATAGATGGTCTGCACACAACACACCAGCCATAATCTATTATTATTACTCGATATGCTATACAAAAATGTTCCTTATTTCCGCTCTTAGTTTTTCTAAAGATTTATGACAACGATAACACAAAGATAATCCATTATCCAAACTTCATATTTCTTTGCATGTTAAGGCTTGCTTTATAGTTGTAATATTATTTTCTTTGCAGATATCATTGAATGATTTGGCATGATGTACCTCAAGTCTTAGACGCTTGTTGAACGAATTTGTAATAGACGCTTGTTGTCTTTGATACTTGCAGTACAAATCCGGCACCTAAAATTATCTCGCTTTAGTATTGCAATACGCCAGTTTAGATATTCTGTTGTATTTCTTATTTTCAATTTTAATAGTGATGCTGATAGTTTGGTGTCGTCATCGTGATCGTCAAATAGATTATTATTACTGGTACTTGCAATAACGTCTTCTTGAGCTCCTTGTATATCTATTTTATGTAGATTAACACTTGCCATATGTCGAAACTACTTTCTTTCACATGCTTTTTACAGCTATAATGGTCTTTGTTACTATGTCTGGCTTGTAGGCATCAAAGCTGACTGCAAACAATTTTAGAGTGTTAGGACCAGGAGACAGTTTCTGTGTATCGCTGCCGCCTAGAGCAACTGAGAATTTACCAATTGTACCAGTATTACTACTGCTACTGCTGCGGCTGCTAAGAGGAGGAAATGGATTTGCTATTCCACTTGCAATGACTTTTCCATCAGCATTTGAAAGGTAATAATGTACTGTGGCATTATTGCTTGGCTTTCCATCTACATTTACATGTATTACGATGTTGGATGGCTGGCCTATGTGAAGGGTTCTTGGAATATCACTTGCAACGTTTGGTATCGTAGCTAGTCTTGGGTGTTCATATTTATTCCAATACCCAACATTAAATGGGTATGAATTATCACGAAATGCCTTTATAGTTATTACTCCACCTGACGGGTTATAGCTATCTAAATAAAATGGGCCATTACCTATAATGGCATTGCTGTGTTGCGTAATCCAGTTAATGCTTGCTTCATATCTCTTCCTTGCTTCATCAACACTAACAGTGCCCCTTAATGCAATTGGGACATAACCTTCAGCTTTCATCTTGATAAGCTCTTCTTTTACTGCATTTGCATGAGATGGGACTAGAAGAGAAAGCCAGTCTATGCCTTTTGATGTAGAGTCAGTTTTTGAAAAAGCAAATTTACCTTCAGTAACTAGGCGTTCTTCTGCAGCAGTAATTTCCCAAGGTTCTACGGGCCAGTAAGTTGCAAATCCTGCTATTTCACTTTTATCAAAGTGCCAAAAATTAGTATACGATTCTAGCTTGTTATCAGATAAGAACCTAATACCTTGATCGAATTTAAGGCTTGCAGCAGCCCGGCTGGTATATTCAGAATCTACTGTCTTATCTGTGGGTCCTGTATTTGTTCCCCACTCATGCTGAAAATAATTACCATATAGTACATCATTTTTATCCATCATTATTCCATTGTGCCATTTACCATACATGAGATTAAATGTAACTTTGCTTGTTGCCGTAGTAGCTGTAGTATTATTATTACCGTTATTTTCAACCTCTTTTTTCCAGTGCTGGCCTACTGGATCCCACATAATGGCATCAGGTGCCACAGGAATTGCAGTATGAGGCCCATTTGTTTGTATATCAATCCATGGAGTGCGAAAAGGTATTGTTTCACCTGTATATGGGTGATTGAAGGTGGCTGGATCTTGAATACCATTTATAATTTCTGTACTGTAGATGTCATTGAAACCTGCAATGTTGTTCCATGCTCCTACATTGATTTGCTTTGTGCCTACGTTCATATCTGTACGATTATCTTCCAATCTGCTGTTGACTAATGATAATCTACTTGTGATTCCTGCAGCAAAGTCATTTACTAAACCTTTAACATTATTTGTTGCAATATATGTCGGGGTAAGAGTAGCTATGTAAACCCTTACTGACTCTTGGATTCCATCTTTTACAGCATTTCTAAGAAGATTGTTGCGTTCATTTTCAGAGCCAAAGTTTCCAAAAACAATTTTTTTTGTAATTATATCTAATGTAGAATTTTTGTAATTCCAATATGATGGATTTTGAGCTCCAGGAGTATTTGCATTCCAAGGAGCATATGATGAAGCAACATCTCCAGGACTGTATTTTAGAAATGTAATTCCTGAACTAGACTCTGTATAAATATTCCACTTGAGGTCTTGAGGGTCAGAGCCATATATTAATGAGTTTGCCTTGTCCTTGTCTCCATAGTCTCTTACAACATTAAACCCTATGTTCTCTAAATCTGATGCTACAGCCTCTCCAATTGATTTTGAAACAGGAATATCGCTTCGAATTAGGATGCTAATTGTAACAGGTTTTCCATTATATGCCCACTTGCCGCTTGTACTACTACTATCTCTTGTAGCGCCAGCATGCAAGAGAGCATCAGATATCATCTTTTCTGCTATTGTTGGGTCATGTCTAAATCCAAATGATTGCACTGTGTCAATTATGTTAAGATATTCTGGAGAGTATACACCATATGGATCTATCATTGGTACGCCATATCCTTTTAAAATTTCATTAACAATAAAGTCCCTGTCTATCAGATAATTCATAGCAAATCTTACCTGCCTAATCGAAAAAGGGTTGAAGTCTCCTGTAGTGGCAGGGCTTTTTGGAGGAGCAGGATTTAATAAAAGGTCATCATTAAAACCTATTGACTCATATGCCTTAAGATTTGGGTTGTTCTTTACATCTGAAACTAGTGATGGTGGGATATTGAAGAAATATGTGTCAATTTTACCAGCCTTTAGATCTTGAATAGCTAAATTTTCATCAAGATAATGAATAAAATTTACTTGATCTATATATGCACCTTTTCTATTGCTGCTGATGTTACCGCTAACTTGAGCATATACATCAGTAGAATTTACTATTATAAGTGAAAATGCAGGAACTGATAACAAAAGTACGATTATTATTGATGGCAGATAATGATGATGTGCTGTACTTGTATGCAAATCTTTTTCCATTTTTTTAAATGTATCATTGACTAGTATAGCCAAAATGCATCAGCCACGTGTATATGTCCAGTTATATAAGATTTAATGCCATTTTTACAAAAATCTTATGTAACTACGAAATATGATGACAATAACAGTCTTTTTGATAGCAGTACTACAGATATGATAATATTTTCTACTCATACCTCTACTACTAAACCTCAAAATCAAGATATTTGAGTAAAGTTTGGCATAAATACATGATTAGGCAACAGGTTGCTGAATTAGGCTATTTTATAATTCTATAAAATACATAGAGGGTTTTCAATTAAACTTTACAGTTGGGGTAAATGAAGGTTATCCTCAAATTTGGTTTGTACCAAACAAAGATCTTGATTTTGTCTATTAGCATAGATCAAAAAACACACTACAGCATACGTTCCCTTTTGTTCTCTCTTCTGCCTTTCCTAAAGTTATATGCTAGAATTATTATTATACTTCCAATAATTATATAGATTACAGTACGATCAGATGTCAGAGGAATTATGCCTACCTTGGGAATCACATACACAACTTTACCAATGTAATTTTTTTCCATTATAGGATAATCGACTAATGGGATGGAGATAGGATTGGCATCACCTTTTGTTCTAATAATTCTATTACTATGAATATCCATTCTAATTGCCGCAACTCTATGTACTATTGTTAGATGTTGACCTGTTCTTGTCACACCATACGATTTAAAAACTATGATATCACCGACCTTCAAATTATTAAAAGAAGAAGAATTAATATTATTATGTTGTATAATTACCAAGTCTCCTACGTTAAGGGTCGGAATCATACTACCGCTCGAAACTACATAAACAGGGTTAGCCGTTCCTAATACAAATTTGGTACCTATTACAAAAATTGCAATTACAATTAATACGACAATCACAATATATGCAATTTGTTTTAGTATTGTCAATTCGGCCAGCAGCAATCACTTAGTCATAATGCACACCTTTTTGTTTGTTTTTATAAGAGGGGAATATGCTGATAATAGCAAATACAACTGACAATTCCTATTCACAGCGAATAAAATTAAACATAGGGGTTTCTTTTGATAGAACCGAACTTGATGAAATTTGCAATTTTTTATATCATCTGAAATGAGTCGAATATCAACTGCTGAATATAACGAACTACAACGTTATCGATCTTCGAAGATGTGTGGATACAATTTGCGGAGAACTATTCGGGAATGCCATTATATAACTCGAGATAAATCCAGATGACGCGCATACGTGGTAACCAAGCGGCAGAAATTGCCATACGTAAGTTTTTTACATTTATTTCTTCTACTTCCTGCTCAGGTGTCAACTGTATAGTAGACTGAGTTTATTGTTTTAACCAGAAGTAACATAACGTAACAATTAGCATATTACAAATATGATCATAAA
>DATDNG010000288.1:0-7408 GCA_036518375.1 Nitrososphaeraceae archaeon
ATGGGGAGGTTCAAGCTCTTTATTATTGTCATTGGACTCCCGGAGAGTTAACTAGTGCTCCTTTGTTATAATCATAACCATCTGGTATAATGCACCTGCTCTTCTTACTGGAGGTATATTCTCATAAAATAGTGGACTGTATTTGTCTGGCTGGCTGTCTCTGTCCACTTCCTCCAATATTTGTAATACATAATGTTAGAGTTCTGGTAAGAGATGATAGCGACGGTGTCCATCGGATAAACCATTAGATGATGGACACCAGAAAACAATCACCTTAAGGTTGTTATACTGTCTAAACAAGGAACATTTTGTTTTCTTTTACATATGGTAGGATCTTTGTGTCAATTACAGTTCTTGCATCTGAATCGATATCAAATGACAATAACAGATATAATTTCTTGTCTTTACTCTCATCATTATCATCAGCAGCATTAGTAGTATTTTTAACTATAACTATTATTGGAATCGTAGCACGAATTATCTTTTCATACTTACCAACGGAATACTCTAATCTGCCGATATTTGATTCAAATTCTTCTCTTATAGCAGCACGAAGGACTGCTTCTATGGCATACTGCGAAGTCTGCTCCTTTGTCATTAATGGAATCAATCCTTGTCTGTACTCTGTTGCTATTAGGCTACCAAAATTATTTGCTACACCTGCAAATCTGATAGATCCATCTGCTTGTAGTATTTGTTTACAGAATTTGGAAAGATTTACGTTGTTTTTTGGCGGTGATATTGTTGTTGTCGCCATACTTGACGTTGTTGAAGAATAATGATTATTTTCTTGCAATGACATGATGATAATAACCATTGCTTAGTGTAGCTATGTACTATAAAAATATCAAGAATTCACTGTATTGCAATGCAGCCTCAATACATATCCAGAAGGTAGTAATAATCAGTTTAATTTTCAATAAAACAATGGTGGCAATAGAAGGACTAATGTAGATAAGCGTTAGCCTTAATGTAATGCATCAATTGTAGAAGAAACTACTGTGCAGTCCGTTATAAGGGTTCACTTGCGATATAGAGCGTTTTTTGAAAATTCACATAATATCGTGACGATCAAGGACGTACAGGCAAGTGTTGATATAAAAATAGTCGGCGGGAAAAGGATGCCACTTACAGAGATCGCCGAAAAATACAGGCCATATCTAGAAACGTAGTTGACACTTTTTACATCTATCTTGTGGGCAGCCCTTATTTTTTCTTTGCTATATATACTACATATCGCTAAGGATCGTTTTTTTTCACACATTGCACATTTAGTTTCATTTGCCAGAATCATTTCTTCCAGATCTTTCTTAGATCTGGTTCATATATTATTCTGAGATTGCCAGAATAATATTATTATTATTTACTATCTAGTCACAATTAACTGCCCTTGCATTGTTGGAAGATGGTATTTGCAGTAATATTGAAAAATCCCTTCATGGTTTGCTTTAAAAACAATTGTCGCATTTTGTCCACCTAGCACGTTTTTGTCTATATTGTACGGTGCACCAATTGTAAAGGTGTGTGGTTCGGCTTTCTCAGTATTGTAAAAGTGCACAGTGACAGTATCATCTTTCTTAACAGTAATGGATGAAGGAGCAAACAAATCTGTTGGTATTCCAAGCTTCGTTTCATTAGCGTCAGGTATATGTGAATTAAACAAGTAGATTATTATCTTGTTTGTTGGTGTTATTGATGATGATGATGCTTGCTGCTGTGCAAGAGAAGAGAAAAAGGATACATTGCATACAAGATATGCTACTGAAGCAATGATTGCGATTAAGATAACATTAAATAATTTGGCACTTTTCATTTTAGGTAATAGCTGCGAAGTTTTCTTTGATGAATCTGTTTAGTCTTTGTGCGTCAATATTGCTTATATATATTGTCTTTGAATACATTCTTCTTCCCTCTAGATACCCTTATTTTGATAGTAGAGGAATCTTCTTCCGACCGCGATGGAACTATTTCCAGTCTTAACTCTGGTCCCTTAGCCATCATGCCTTTTACTCCTGGGGCATAGAGAATATAATCATCACTATTTCCATCTTTGATAGGTCTAACAAATTCTAAATTAAACCTATTAATTGTATCTTCTATCATAAGTTTCAGTTTATTATCTCTCTCGTCATTTTCAATCTTCAGAACATATTTCTGAAGGCTTTCAATTTCAAGCACCTTGCCGATATGATCACTTTCATCATCATAGCCTTGACTTTCTTTTTGCCCTTGTTTTTTAATCAAAACCATTCCTTCTTTGGCTACTGTCATTCTAAATTTGCCATTATTTCCAGTCGCTCTAAGGTGTTGATCTATCACACTTTGAAGTTCCTCAGTTGTCATGGCTTTAACAGGACCTCTAAACCATTGATTTGACGCTTCCTCAAAATCCGGCAATCCATTATAATGAACTATGTAACATTCTTTTGCATTCCATCTTCTTACTAGGTCATATGCATCAGTTACACAGATCATTCCTGTTTCAGGATGAGGATTATAACTTTGGGTACCTAAAATAAGAAGATCTGGATTCCAGAATAAATTTTGATTTGTGTTGGGTAATGAAAGAAAATCCCAGCCAATTATTATTTTTGTATCTAGTAATTTTATTATATAGATGACAGAACCAGGCGGAGAATTATCACCACCATGATCTGCCAAAATTGGTATTACTGAAAATGGACCTATTTTAAGAGTTTCGTCTGGCTGTACTGTATTAAACGATACTCTGCTGCCATTATTATTACTAATTTTTTCAGATAGTTGTGGGAATCTTTTCAGAAGTTGATCGCGGCATTCCATAGTACAGAATATCTTCAAATTCTTCTCCCTTGACTCATCTTCCTCATAAACTTTGTTCATTAGCATGGGTAGTTCTTTAATATGATCGTCATGTGAATGTGTTATTAATATAGCATCAGGAATAATTAATGATGACTTAACCCCAAGGTCTGAAGCACCTTTCTCGATACTCTTGACTATTCCTTGACCTATATCAACAAGCATATGAAAAATTTTCTTGTCTGTTTCAATTCTCGCAAATAGTGAGCAAGAAGTGTTTGTACTTATCCCTTGTCGTTTTACCTCTGTGGCCCTTTCTGTCTTTTCTTTACTGCATAGTGTCGAAATATTTGGGAGTGTTCCGTTAATCCTTACTACTAGCTGATCTTCTCCTACAATAGTTTTAGCCGAAGTTACTTGTGAAGTTAACATATTGCTTTCTCGTAGCCTCAACAATATGTGTTAAATTATATGATATATTGAAGACGTTTGCAGTGCCATGCAGTGGGATCTTTACCTAAGGTATTGCCTCCAACCAAATAATCCTTGGAATCCCGACATTACCTTCTTCAAGGCACAACAAACCCGATAGATACTACAGTGTACTAAAGGCTGCAGCTAGGAAATCTATTTTGATTCAAATAACCAACATCTGCAGATATTCAGGAAGGAAATTACCAACTATTAATTTGCAACATTAGTTAGTCCAAACGAAGATAATGCCAGAAATACTGACTGGCTAACTGTAAAGAAGCAGCGGGAGACTACATGTACACCCGCTGCTGCTTGGCAATAACGCACTTTCTTTATATGCCTATATAGAACGTGCATACAAAATTTGATCAATCAGTTATAATAGCATGACGAGTACACTGCATTGCAGTAATAGTCAGGTTTTAATAAAAACTTAGACTCAGGGACAGCAACACCCACTGACGACACATCTACAGCATCATTACCAGCTGGCACAGACCAATGGTGCAGATATAAAGATGATATGCCCATTAGCATTTCTAGGAACATGTACAACAGAAGGTCGTGAAACCCAAATACTACATTAAAGATCCTCGTTTTGCTTGCTCTTCTGCTATAACGGAACTGTTAGTAAATTCAACCTTTAATAGCGATCAAGGCTCTGCTGTTTGTTACTTTATTGCTCTCCGATAAAGCTCGATTTCGATACAATAGATAAAGCTAAAAACCGAACTAGATAATATTAGTGAAAACCTGATACAATTAAGCTTTTAATTGAGACACTTATAGTAACAATTTTTGTTTGTATATATACTCCCCATATCAGTCTGAGTTGTTCATGTCGCTTGCAGCTTGAAATTATATAATTATTGAAAGTCGTTCTATTTATATTATGTGTATGCAGTGCAATGCGTGCTAGTTATATTTATCACGATGATGGTAAAATTTATGGAAGTAAAAAGAGAGTTAAGTAGGCGACCTCCATCGTGGATTAGATTTTTACAAGTCGGCCTTGGAGTAATTGCTGTTGGATTAGCACTATCCGTAATAGTATACCCTAGCGTTGGCGTTGCTACCGTCTCAATAGCACTTGCTGCTGCGCTAATAGTCATAGGTATTGAAAGAATAGTTACAGGGTTCTCACGAGTTCAATCAAAATCCTCACGTGCAGGAAACATCATTTTAGGAGCTTTAGTAGTAGGATTAAGTGCTACAGTTCTTGCTTTTCCATTATATGCAACAGGATTATTAGTTATTTTACTAAGTGTAGGCCTATTGTTTGCTGGAATTGCAAGAATTATAGAAGGAGCAGCATCCAAACATGTATCAAAAGGTTCAAGGTCATTGTCGATAGGTGTAGGCATATTAGCAGTGGCTATATCAACTATGGTCTTTGCATCTCCGTTATTTGGGATTGGCTTGTTGAATTTTATAGTAGGAATAGTTCTTCTAATAATAGGAATAGAATGCATTGCACAGGCAATATCTGGTAGAAGATTGATAACTTCTTCGAGGAGCATTACAACATAGGATACAGAGCAGCAACAGCCTTCTATTATTTTACTTTTTTCTACCGCCGTTCTACCGCTTATTACTTGACCTCGCGCACATGTACTTCGTTACCTTTTACATCATCTTTTAACAGATCAGCATTATCGCTAGAATATTTTAAAGCAAGTATTTTTAGCTCGTAAAATGGCGTAACAGTCTTTCCAAGCTCACGCTCCAATTTTTGTATTACCCATTCACAATACTGGTTTTTGTTGTATCCTATATACATATGTCTTAATATACAATTTATGCATGTAAAAAAAGGTTCAAAATCTGCAGAGGAAAGTTATACGGAAAATATGAATCACAATAAACATGAAAGATTGCCAAAGAATTAGAGGCTGCTTCTTTAACTAAACGGAATAGACATATGCACATGTTCGATTATCTTCTTTAGACTTGAAATAATACATAGTACTTCCCCAATTTGCTACATAGTTTGAAAGATCTGTTAGCAAACCTTTCTCAGCAAACTCTCCAAGCCCATATTGATGGTGATAATGGAGAAGCAAAATATACACAATTTGTTGTCAGCAGAATGCTAAAAACCAATGTTATTGCAACGCCAAATGGCAATAATAGGATCGAAGTGAAGAACCTCTTGTTTAGCTAGAGTGAGGAAAAAGATCAATAATAATGAACTACATCAACAAAAACAAATCAAAATGAAATTTTCCTAATACGATGATAACGGTCGGAGATTATTTATCTAACACCTTTATACCTGCTGCATAACCTCATCTCTAACCCCTAACTTTCCATCATTGAATATCCTTCTATCCATTTCCTTTATTGAATTTCCTATTATCGGCGCAAAGCCCATCTTGGATATAACGTCTTTATCTAGGTCAATTCCAGGAGCGATCTCTTCTAAAACTAGTCCCCTCTCATTTAGTCTAAAAACTGCTCTTTCAGTAATATACATGATCTCTTGTCCATATTTTATTGCTTGGTGTCCACTAAATACGACTTTGAAAACGTTTTCAATGAACTTTGGTATCGTACCTTCATGTAAAATTCTAATTTTGTTATCTGATATACTAATGTCACTTTTTCCTCCCATAAACGAGCCTGCAAAATATATTCTTGATACTCCGCCAGCTATGACTGGAAAGCCGCCTGTGCCAAAGATTCTATCAGGCAGCATAGAAGGATTCACATTCCCCTTTTTGTCAACTTGAAGAAATCCAAGCGACGCGGCGTCAATTATTCCTCCCTCAAAATTAGAAAACACATCAGGTATAGTAGAGAGCGCAAAAGGGCTTATTGCCAATCCAAAATCATTTCCTGCAAGAGCAAGCCCTCCCCAAGGCCCGGATTCAAGTACCGTTATTATGAAATCAGTTACGTTCTCCTCAGCTGCTACTAATGAAATCAAAGCAGGGATACCTATTCCTAGGTTGACCAAAACAGGAGATTGCTTTGTTTTAAATAATCTAATCAACTCCAATAGAATCCGTCTGGCTATTACTTTTTTATATACCGCGAGAGATATTTTCGGTATGCCACCGTCTACAAGCAGATTCTCTCTAGCCGGAGGGATTATCTTATAAGATAGTCTTGGATCGTATTCTATACTGCCACATTGCCAGTGGTACTCTTTTGGAGAAACGACAATATAATTTACTAGTGGACCTGGCACGTCTACATCCCTTGGATTTATTGTACCCGACTTTGTGATCCATCTTACCTGTGCTATTACCATGCCTTGGTTTGGTCCTGCTTTAGCAGATTGGGTGATGCTAAGAACAGTGCCCTTCATACCCTCGTCTTGCAATGATAGGTTACCATTCTCATCAGATACGGAGGCTCTAATCATAGCATAACTTGGTTTAGGAGCTTGGTATAGAAGATAATCTTCTCCGTCAATGTCGATAACGCTGATATGGCACGAAGCATTTCTCCTTGCAAGTTCATTTAATGCAGCGCTATCTTGTCTTGGGTCAAGAAAAGTATCAACACCTATTTTTGTTAAAAGGCCTGGTCTTCCAGAGCCTATTTCTCTAAACCAATACGCAGTAATACCTATGGGCCATCCATAACACTCTATCCTGTTATCTGTCACTAGCTTTTGAAGCCATGGAGAAAATCCCAAGAAAGGCATCAAAGCACCTCTGAGAAATTGTTGGTTTGGCTCCTTGTACAATCTTTCAGCAATTTGGTCTAATGCTCTTCCAGGCACCGCAGGTAAAGCATCTGAGATTATGAATATATTGCTTGGATGTCCTTGTTCTTTATAGCGCTTGTATAATTCAAGGATTAAATATTCAGGAGTTGTAGCCATGTTAAAACCGGAAATGGCGATGATGCTGTCATCTTTTACATCAGAAAGGGAAGTAGATACATCAACGATTTTAGAAAACATTTGGTGATAAAAGAGAGTCTTTTTATCCTTCATATAAATATCGTTGCCATCTCCTTGTCTATATCTTATTAACCATTTATCACATCCAACTCTTTTCCAGCCGCACGTTAATACAATGCACTGCATTGCTATTTCCTTTCATATAACAAATATTATTGATATGTTAATGTCATGAGTCCACATCACGATATCACATAGAAGATATTTTTGATGATTTTAGAAGGGATATAGAAAATC
>DATDNG010000289.1:0-2129 GCA_036518375.1 Nitrososphaeraceae archaeon
CCACCAATGTTAACTCTGATTGTAACTCATCTCACACGTAAGACTATTTTGCCATGTTTATGAACACCTTGTGAGATGTATTTGAAATTCAAACTTGTAAACCCCATTGAAAAGTGGAATTACTCTTGTTTGATCACTTTCATTCAAGGAGCTTGAAATTGTTTTTAGTCTCATTTTCTCGTATCTCAGCTATTATGTTGATATCTCCATTATACTAGTTTTGTGCTGTCTTGTTTTGTCACCTAACAACAGTTACTCGGTATTTAGCGTAGTGAAAAAATTCACATCAGTATATATGTATAAATCCATATGCACTCTTCGTTGCAATAATAATAATGACTATGCTACAAACAAAAATGTAATATTTTAGACAGATACTATGGAATAAATACCATCAACAGGGGACATAAATTTTTTTATATCCTTTAATTGAGTTATCAGACTAATGACTTCTGAGTACGTAATCATAGGTCCAAGACCATGGGAGGCCAAAATATTCCTAGATCATGATCATGGCGAGGAGATTGCTGGGATAAAGAAAGGAGAAGATCAGAAGAGCTTCAAACTTATTACAAAAAATGATAGCCACAAGTGGACTCTTACTAAGAAAGTGCATGGCGAGTTTCGTCCTTTTTCAATCTCTGTACTAAATCAAAATGAAGATAATGATATCAATAAAGAAGTCCTTACTATAAGAGAACATCTATTCAAATATGGAGGCAAATTCTATATGCTTACAAATCATCCTGAGGGAAAACATTGGAATGAGTACCTTAGCGGCATCAGATGCATATCCAGGCTAGACAACTTTCCATACTCCGATCTAAAAGAGATAGATCATCACATAAAACATAAGTTATTGAGATTTAGAGGGGTACCTGTTGGAGAAGTATCAGGTTTAGGAATACAGGGTCATCATGTTAAAGTGGACAAAGAATTAGAGGATATTGGCTTGCTAATAGCTGCCAGCTCGTATCTAATATATTCCACAGCATAATAATGGCGACAATAGTAATAATGGATCGCTTAAAGTACTACATTCCGAGCTTCTTTTGAACTAAGTTGCCTATCTACAATTAATTTTGCAAGTTCAGATTGTTTGGATTCGTCTCTAATTG
Organism: Nitrososphaeraceae archaeon; assembly: GCA_036518375.1. Taxonomy (GTDB): domain Archaea; phylum Thermoproteota; class Nitrososphaeria; order Nitrososphaerales; family Nitrososphaeraceae; genus Nitrososphaera_A. Next base: position 1,119 of record DATDNG010000289.1, read on the forward strand.
GAATCTTACTAACCTATAGCCGCTTTGCTAGGATTCTGCATGAACAAGTACTCTTGATCTATTCTGCCATCCTTCCAGTGCGCAAGTGTAACCATAGTTGAGTTCCCTGGTAAGATACCAGTCCCTACTGTCCAATTTCCTGCAGCAATTTTGATTGGATGGACATGTACTCTGAGTTCTGGTGCGGCTGAAATCGCTGCCATTGCCCATTGAACATGCTGCTCTATACCTTTTGTCGTATGGCCATTAAAGTCTACAACTAATACATCGGGTGCATGTAATTCTCTAAAGAGTGTCCAATTTCTGTTATTCCATGCTTCAAAATCAAGTTTATCAAATCTTTCAAGGTTAGCTTTTTCTACAGGGGTCTGGGCTACTACTATCTGGGATTGGTTAGATTCGTACATATATCAAAATTCTTAGCTAAATATATATTATTTTTGGTCATCTATCATCCAATCAGATATTTGCTACAGTAAGATTAATCACTTGAGATAGAGAATATAGCATTCATGCAGGAGATTGTTGTGATCTCGCTCCCATTATTTCACAGTTTACGAAATTCTCAAAGGCAGGATTCAACCATCCCTCTGATCGGATTTGTTCCCATTGTTCACCTATAGTTCCATACTTAAAGCAATTTTTCATCCAATGTAGCCACCCTGTCCATTCGTCATTATTGAGCACATTTTTTTGACGCATAGAATATGCATGGGAACTAATAAACAAGATATAGTACGCAAATGCTAATTCTTCTGATGGCTTTTCAAGCTTGTATATGACTTTTTGCATTGTTGGTTTTTCAATTATGATCTCTGCCATCTTGCGAACCTTCTCATCTAGGTCATTGAGAACTGTAGTTTGTTGATGACTTGATAGACTCTGTATGTGTCTTTTTGAGAAAATTAGTGTCAATACCATAGTTCCTACTATTCCAATTGTTTGTGCTATACTCAACATGTCAGAAAATCCTATTATTCCTTCAACCATTATGCAAATCGGATAATTCTT
>DATDNG010000290.1:0-2370 GCA_036518375.1 Nitrososphaeraceae archaeon
CTACTTCACAGATTTTATAACTACAAAAGGTATTCAGGCTGGCATCATCCGATTGCACCCTAATGAAAAAGATACTCAAGAACCGCATTCAGTAGATGAGGTTTACTATGTTATTGAAGGTAGCGGCTTTATCAAACTAAAAGACAAAAATTATCCTATCAAACAAGGAACATGCATTTTTGTTGCAGCAGGGATTGAGCATAGATTCCATGGGAATACTCAAGACCTTATAGTGTTTTATGCACTAGGAAGATAGGCTTTGGGCCTCAAATGAACGATAGTTTCTATCTTTGGGTGCAATAGTCCCCGTACCAAGCCAATCTCCATAACCAATCCTATTATTCTCATAGACAGCTTCAGGATAAGACGGAATATCTTTAGGTTTATTTCCAGATTTACAATATTCGCGCCATTGACTCTGAGACTTGAGTCTAAGCTTATGTACATATTCTCTAGCCTCTGGGAATGGACGAAATGTCACTGACCAACATTAGTTTATCGGTTTAAAAAAATTATTGCGCCCTCTTCATTCAGTAGTTCTTGTGGATATGTACTTGTAAATGACATTAGTAGCAGTATTGTAGAACTTTGTTCTAAGACTGAATTTGTAATAGTATATCAAACTTTGATGTAATCCATTGTTAGATAACGGTTATTATTATGTGGCCATAGGAGTAACAAAAGGTTTACTCATGGTTGTGAAAAGAAAAAGCAAAGAACAAGAACATGACAAAAATCCTATTGATGGAATAAGGATGTCTGAGCTTCTAACAGACTTAAGATTATGGAAAAACAGACATAAAACGTTCTCAAATGAAGATACTTTATAATAGATCATTTGCTTTTTCAGTTTATTAATGACACATAGTAGTAGCGACACTTATTTATAATTACTATTATGAATTGATTATCTCATTTACCTTGTTTACCAATTCTTTATTTTCTATTGGTTTTCTGATGAATGTGTTTTCATTGAATATATCAGCGTATGCTCCATAGTACATTTCCCCTGCTGTTAGAAAACATATCTTGACTTGACTATCTATCTTTCTTATTTCCCTATATAGATCAAATCCATGGATTTTAGGCATTTTAATGTCTAAGATTAACAGATCATATACTCCCTTTGTGAAGTTGTCTAATGCTATAATAGGATCATCAAATGCATCAACTTCAAAACCATTTTCTTGTTCTAAAGCTGCCTTTATGGTTAAGTTATTGTCTGGTTCGTCGTCTACCACAAAAATTCTCTTGTTTATGATGTGGCTCCTCCTTCCTACTTCCTCATAGCTAAACGTGTATTACTCTTAATATTCTGGCACTTTGAGCTTCCACTACAGCTCTTTGTTCTCTTAGCTTAGCACTTAACCTGAAATTTCTTGGTGTTGCTCTTAGTTTGGATCCACAACATGGACAGCGTGATCCTTCACATTTTAGGAATAGATCACAACTTCTACATCGTTTGTGTCCAAAAGTATAACGACTTAGTGCTTTGTGATGTATACATATTCCCTTACAAGACATTAATTTACACTCCCTTATTCTTAACTGGATTCGATATACTGATTGAATTATTAATATTAGATAACATTGTTAAGCCAGACTTTTAAATTAACTATTAATCAATAGTTGGATGCAACATGCATGATAGATGTACTAAAAATTACACTACTTCTCGTACGACTTCTTTAGAATATCTAATATTTCTCTTAACTGCTCATGTCCGAGCCCGGCAGCATCTATATTTATTTGAGTTTTTGCAATAGAGAATAAGCACAATACTAGAGCAATCTTACCTTTATATCATCCATTATGAAAAGAGAACAAAAGATGAAACAATTGTACCTGACTGGAGGTTTATCCACCTCCACTGACACTAATGAATTAGCTAGCCAGACTCTCTTGTATTATGAAAATATACTTCAGATTTTTGTGTTTTAATGCCTCTTTTACCTACCTGACAATATTTTGAAATATATGTCATGATTAAAAGGAAAATGAAAAATAAAATACTAACAACAGTAGTAGGAACCACAGTACTTCTTACGTCAATAGTATTAGGTACACCACATGCTTATGCACAAAGCCATTATCAAATTGGTTATGATGATGGTTGTGCTGGTAATGTAGTACCAGGTTCTCATACATCCGATTATAAGAGGGGTTATGCTGATGGACAAGCCGCTTGTTCTCGGGGTAGCAGTGGTGACGCACCTATTGCCAAGGCCGAACACTTTCCATGTGAAGGTGGAACAGGTGATATTTATTGCTCAGGATATCATGCTGGAGCAGTACAAGCTGACGACGACTATAACAATCATGGATTTATAGATCAGGCTAAGCATCCTTGCAAAAGCATGGCTGAATTTT
>DATDNG010000291.1:0-24310 GCA_036518375.1 Nitrososphaeraceae archaeon
AAGAACAAGTGTTTGCCGCAGAAAGGTTTGGTTTTGAGTCAGTACTCGATGAATGTGGATTTAATTATATGGAGGAACTTCCAGCAATAGTGTCTAAAGATAAACGGTTATGGGAAGTAATGTTCGATTAATTGAAATGAAATATCGGTGATTTGACCTTACATGGTATCACATAGTATTAAAGATCTTTTAAAAGCAAGGATGTCATTAGAGCAGTTTAGAAGACAGTCTGCCTCACCTTTCCACGAACGTTATAGCTTCCCATTTTTACGAGGCACATATTTTGCTTATAGAAAAATCGATGTATTGCGTTTAGTCTCAATCGCTAAGGCAGTGTCAAATAACCCTCAATATTTAGATGTCGGTTGCGGCTACGGGGATTTTTTAAATAAGATAAGGGAATTTATTCCAAATGCAATAGGTATTGAAAAGGAGGCCAGTATTTTTTATATCTTTAATTTCCCTAAGCCAGATTTTATCAAAATTGCAGACGCACATTGGGGGATTGAACAAAAATATGACATTATTTTTGTGGGCTGGATGGATCCTGGAGAAGATTTCCGAGACGCAGTTGCTGCTAAAACTAATGTGATTGTAACAACCTTGGATCAAGGCATCAGTATGGCGGCTGAATTTGATGCGCATGGGTTTGAAATGATTGCTTCATGGAGGACGCCATCATGGGAGGACGTGAATATAGAGATTATGAATCGCTATTATACGAAAATGTCGAATAGTACACTCCAAGCTTTGTCTAATATAAGAGGCGCACATAACCTGTGGTACGTTTATAGTAACAAACCTAAAATATCTGAAACCATAAAATCAGCACTTGTGCAACAAGTTGAAGAGGAAAAAAAACTATTAAATGAACGCTATGACTTTGAAGATGTATTAGATGAATGTGGTTTTAGATATCTAGAAAGATTAGTAAGTCTTGCTGATGAACAATGCCTATGGAATATCCAATTTATTCATTGATATTTAACGATTACAAGTGTCGCAAATTCATTATTGATATTTTCAGGCTCAATGTTCAAACTGAATGTGAAATACTTAAAGCATCAACGAATAAAGTAATCTCAGATAAAAATTGAAAGTATCGATTTTAGGTGCCGCAAAAGAAGTTGGACGTTCAGCCTTCCTTGTAAATGGCAACCAGACTCGTATTCTGATGGATTATGGCGTACTTCTAAAAAGAGAACCGATCTTTCCGATGCATGTCCAGCCAAAGGATATCGATGCAGTAATACTTACCCATGCACATTTGGACCATTCGGGATTTGCGCCATATTTATTTTTGTCAGACTCTGTAGAAACAAATGTATTCAGTACTTTACCAACATTCGATCTATCCCAATTACTAATAGAAGACATGATAAAGATATCAGGATTCTACCTGCCATTTGAATATATTGATCTTTTAACAATGATGAAACATTCGAAAAACTTGCAATACAGAGAACCGCGAATGATAAATGATCTCAAGGTAACCCTGCATGAGTCTGGACACATTATAGGTGGTGCAACGATTATGGTTGAACATGAAGAAAAACGGCTGTTTTATACAGGAGATATTAATACAAGAGGTTCAAAGCTACTAAGACCGGCAGACTTAGATTTTGGCGAAATTGATCTTCTTATCATAGAGAGTACTTATTCCCAAGCTGAACAAATGCCAAGGGAGCAATCCGAAAGAGAATTACTTGAATATGCTTATGAGGTCATCGAAAGAGGTGGAACCTTATTCATTCCAGCATTTTCCGTTGAGAGAGCTCAAGAAATAGCTTGCGTTCTAAAGACGTACAATTTTCGTCACAAGGTTGTAATGGATGGAATGGCTCTTAAGGCAAATGAAATAATGCTAAAACATCCTACTTTTCTCAAAAATGCAGAGATATTCAAAAAATCCATAGGAGAAGCCGAATGGATTAGCGGTTGGAATAGAAGGAAGCGAGTTATAAAAGAACCATGCATAATTATCTCTCCAGCAGGAATGTTGGTTGGAGGTTCTGCAGTGTTTTATATGCAAGAAGTTGCAAAAAGTGACAAAAATGGTATTGCTCTGGTATCATTTCAGGGCGAAGGTACACCTGGAAGAGCATTACTTGAAAAGAGAGTCACGATATTAGACGGCAAAGTAACAAAGTGCTTAGCCGATGTTAGACGATTTGAATTTTCAGGACATAACAGTAGAAGTGAGCTATTTGAAATACTTGATCGTATAAAAGGCAACCCAAAGGTACTTACAGTCCACGGTGATGAATCATCATGTACGAAATTTGCAGAACAGATCAGAGAAAAGTATGGCTATGATGCAAAGGCTCCAGATACTGGCGAAGTTATAGAAATTTGAGAATCGTTTATGGTTTATACACTTCGTGATAATGGAATCCTTTTCAAAAGTCCGTAGAATCTACTGCTGAGAACTTCGATTTAGTTGTTGGACTGTTTCTTTTTGCAAATGCAAAGCTTATAGTCCGTGTATGTACCGTAGAACGATAACGTACATCTGGAATTCGTGGTCATTTTATGAAAACTGATCTGAAATGCTGACAATCCGATGTCATATTGTATATCCCAATTAATAGAGATTAAAATTTTCAAATAATAATGTTTACATCCATATGACTATAAATTACCCTGTTTTTGCTTCCGATATCATTGATCATTAAAAATACCGATCCATACAAGCTTAAAAAATGTGTATCCTGCAAAAAGAATATTGAGCTTGCCGAAAAGTATTTTATGTATCCATTGTCTCTGCAACAAACCTGTATTCTGTGTGCTGCAAAAGAAATACCAAAGACAATTGAACTTTTACAAAATGACTTGAAAAAAATTAAAGAAGAGTTAAAAGTTCAATAAGATTTATGAGTCAGTTAAAGGAGTACTGATATTAAACCATTTGCATACTTCGTCTCCTCCAATCAAATGTCTTTTTAAGAATCTCGAGATCAGTATAAACAGCGGCCAAGTATTTCTGTGGGAAAAATTTGATAATTCTTGGTATGGTATATATGGTGATCATGTGCTCAAATTTTCCACTTCGACAACAAACGATGACGGCACTAAAAATAATAGTATTGAATTCTTTTCTTTTCCTGACCTCAAAGGATGGGAAGAACGTATTTTCAGACTTGACGATGACATTCAAACAATTTTATCAGGCTTCTCAAATGACATTTTAATATCCGAAGCAATAAAAAGATATCCTGGGCTACGGCTTATGAGGCAAGAGCCTCATCAATGTATGCTTTCGTTTGTATGTTCTAGCAATACAAACATACCTATGATTCGTAGGATGCTCAAGAACCTATGTAGGAAATACGGAAGTAAAGTGGTAGTTGATGGAAGGGAGTTTTTCACATTTCCGAGAATCGATTGTCTAAATAGAGCCTCTGTAAGCGAGTTGTTGTCGTGCGGCGTTGGATATAGAGCAAAAGCAATCAAAGCAGTTGCTCACAGTATTGCACTTGGAAATATTGATGTTAATGATCTAATGCGTGCGAGCTACGATGATGCAAAAGAAGAATTATTGAAAATATATGGTATCGGAAACAAAATTGCTGATTGTATATTATTGTTCTCATTAGAAAAGCTTGAGGCTTTTCCAATAGACATTTGGATTGCCAAAGCCCTCTCCTTACATTATAGTTGGCTTCTATTTGGAAATATAAAAGAAGATAAAAAGTGGAAGCAAACACATCAAAAAATTACTTCTACGCAATATAAAACCTTTTCAGAAACTATTAGAAGTTATTTCGGAAAATATTCAGGTTATGCCCAGCAATATCTTTTCTATCATATGCGCCAGAGTGAATCTAAGAGATGGTAACGGTAAGATGCAAATATTTATTTTAGTATAATAATGATTCCTGTTACCGGGGAACTATAACATCAGAGAGTTGCCTTAAAGATAAGAGAGTTATGCAACCTTAAATGTTAAAAGGTTGCATAAATAATACGCCGGGATTCTATTTCCATTGTGAATCAATAATGCATTGCTGCTAACAATAAAGATTATGTATATGGGTATACAAGGCAATAACAAAGAGATCTTTTTCGTTGCATTAGTTAATACGTGAAACTGACCAATAGAATCCTGAATTATTGTAGCTGTTATTTTATTATTTGTCAACTATAAAACATATATCAAACAAGCAGGTAATCCAATAATGGCTAAGCAAAATGCAACCAGGAGTTATAATCATGTCTACTTTCCCTGATCAAGAGTCAATCTTAAATGTAGCTCAAGACTTGATTGTCAAAAAGAAATTATGTGCTTGCATAAATTTGATAAAAGTTAGATCTTTATATGTTTGGAAGAATAAACTCGAAGATCAACAAGAATTTATGGCATTATTTAAAACAACAAAATTATCAGCAGACAAATTAAAATCAGAAATTAAGAAATTCCATCCCTATGAGGTACCTGAAATTATAGAAATAAAAATGAATGACGTTTACAAAACTTATATGTTGTGGATATCAGAATCAACAACATTAAAAGCAACAAAATGAAAAGTATAATGTAAATATTATTCATCAATTACCTTGTAACGAATAGTATACCTAAGTAAGGCCACTATGCCACCAAGAGATGAAACCCGCAAACCAATATCTGTGGAAGAATCGACTGCAAAAGTTTTTGCTCCATAACCTTCAACTGAATTTAACAGCGTTATGATATCGTTTTCGTCAATAGTTTTGAAGATTGCGTCAGAAAAGACTATGTATTCTATGGCCTTTATTGATGCGGCATATGATACTTCTCGCATCCCAATAGAATATTTCATCTCTCCCCTATGAACAAGCGCCATTACCTTATCTAATATTGAAGATACTGTAGCAAGTTTGCTAAATCTCATTGATTCTTTAATGGCGGAAGAGCGAAGAAAGACAAAAATTCCATCCTCTCCTGCAACATCGACTCCATCGATTACAAAGACTTTATCTTTCTCAAATTGGTGCTTTCCTATGAGTAAATTGTAGAATCTACGCTTAGTCTCGCCTGGACCGAAAATTATCATCCTTTTGCTACTATCCTGTTCCTCAGTAAACGTATTCCAAATACTCGCGATGGTCTTTATGACCTCTTCAAAAAATATTTCTGTAGTCGGATTATTTTTTACTGACTGCTGGTAACGTTTGCCGCTCTGTCCAGAGTATATGTTTGGAATTATTTTCAAATGTGTCCCGGAAACCTTTGCCACTGCCCCTTCTTGTGCGTCTATGGCGACCAAAATAAAGGTTGAATTATTTCCTGATTTCTTTAGTATATTTATCTCGATATCATGCCATCTTCTATCCTTGTCAATTGTAATTGTGTCTCCTACTTGTACAGTTAGAGAGTGGTGAGTTCCTCTGGGAACTAGGTCATTGTCAGAATTTGTTATGGTGCCTGCTATACGTAGGCGGTCAACAACATCATCAAGACTTATTTTCTCAACTCTTATCGAGACTCGCACTTTAATTCGTTCTCCTTTATCAGGTCTCGCATATTCTTTTGTCTGTTTTATGACTCTAGTAGTATCGGCTATAATATAATCTCCATTTTCTATTATTCTTCTTAAAATAAGAAGATCGTCCGCGTCTTCCGGAATGACAAAATATGCTTTGCCAGAAGACCCCTTAACTTCCTTCCTGATCATGGGATCGTTCTTCTTTAACTCTTATTACACTATTTTTTCGCTAGCCAAAGATGAAGAGGAATGGCCTTCTTTAGTTTGTGCTGCTGATTTTAGATATTCGTCGACCCATTCTTGAGTTAACACACCTGATTCAACTAGATTCACAAGTGCATTGGCTGAAGCGTCTCCTTGTACCTTACCTGACTTCTTTCTGGTCTGTCTCCATTTAAGTTGTGTGTTGCCACTCTTTGAAGAATAAATTATTCCAAGAATTTCTTTGGCATTTACAAATGTCATTTCCCGTATTTTTTTTAATGTTACTTTATCCGCTGCTTCAATATAGATTGCTCCTGGACCTTCTTCGCGCTCAGGAAATACTTCGTAGTCTCGTAGATAGCTCTCAGGAATGAACGATCTGCAGGTACTAACAATAATAAACTTTCTAAAATTTTCGAGCGAAGCGGTAGTTTCTATGTGAACCAATGTATCTATAAAAACTATTCGGCCATTTATCAAGTTTATGACATTGTAGAATGGCCCATAACCATTTTTCATTTTTTGATCCTTTCATTAGTTGAATTGCTGTGGTGATATTAAATTTGATCATTGTTTTAGAATAACTCACGAGGTCAAAGACTAAAAGTGATAGATATTTACAAAAAGAATGAGACAACGTCGATATAGAGAAAAAGAATTCATCGAACTAAACTGGTTGGACAAACTCCTAACTCAAGATCTACTTCATTGATATCTCAGTAGGGCTAGTTTTGTCATCGTTTGCCCGTATAGAAGATAAACTAGGTAACATAAAAATGAAGGTTAGTTTAAGCGATTTTAGCACAATTATTGAGATGCAAATAACATCGACAAATATATTTTTCTTGTATCATTCATAACCACAAACCATTTCGCTATCGCTTTTTTATTTTGACATTCCTTCATTTATTCCTCAAAAAACACTTTTGTTACTAGTAAGACATACAATATTTTTACCACTTTTATCTTATATCTATATACCTACCCAAAGAACAAGATCAATTAATTTCCTGAACATCCAGAAGACACTTTTTCTCTTTTATACTATGATTTCAAGCACATCTACATCTTCAGAGTTATAGTTGTATATTGTGGTTCCTCAGCCTTTTGCAGCAATAATCTCCACATGAACAAAATCGTTGTACGCTCAAAGTGTATCGTTACTATTTCATATTCTACCTATTTTCATTTTTGCTACTGGTATTGTTTTTCTTTTCTCTTTTCCTTGCTACTTGCATCTACCCATAGGTAATGAAAATAGTCTTTTGCAAAGCCAGCAAGACCTATATGATCAGCCCAAATTGCAATTGGCTCATAGTTCCCTTTTTCAATTCTTCCTTCACCTAGTAATATCATTACCTGTCTACTGTCCCCAATTACTCCTCCTCCAAACATGTCATTTTTCACTTTAACATTCGCAACTCTGGATAATGCACGTATGGTATCTGGATTCGTTCCCTCCGAAGCAAGAACAGTTATCTTTACTCCTTTTTCTTGTAACATTCTCAACATTGGCTGTACTGGTTTTGCAATATCTTCGGCAACCTGAGGCAACGCTATCAGTAGTTCCTTTTGGCAAGTTTGAATAATCTCATTTACTTTGGCAGCAATGTTGTATATTCCTCTTACTACCCATATTTCTGGTCTTTCTTTAATGCCACTTTTTTCATATACTGGCATTAATTCGCTTATAATCAAACCTTCATTATCCTTGATTCCGTTTTCAATTCGCATTCGCATAGCCTCAAGTGCAGTTAATGGCGATTTTGGAAAGAATTTCTGAGGTCTTGAACTAGCAGATTCTAGCCAACCTTTGTCCTCCAAACTGTTTAATACTTCGTAAATCTTAGAGTAAGGGACACCAGATTTTTTGCTTATGTCGGAAGCCGTCATTGAACCTTTTTCTAAAAGCGATAGGTAAACTTTAATCTCATAACCTGTCAAGCCAAGGCTTTCCATTGCTTTCCTTGACTTGTCACTAATACTCATGGATTACGATAAAGTGAAATAGATGCTGTAATATAAGCTTGTTTTGTCCCCAAAGCCGATCAATTATCCACTAAATGTTACAAAAGTTGGATGAATTCTAGCAGACTATTCACCGTAGGATTGGTGACGGTACCTTTATATATAAAAATACAAGAGCTGTCAATAAAAGGTATTATATAGGTAGGTAATAGATATGGAATTAATACACATTTCAAATCTGTCTAACAAAAACACATCTCTTAGAAGAACAATTAGGTATACACAAAGCATTTGCCCGGATTGTAATATGATCTTGGATGCTGAGGTCTTTGAACGAGAAGGCAAAGTATACATGACCAAGACATGTCCTAGCCACGGTGAATGTGAGGAATTGTATTTTGGCTCCTATGACATGTATAAGAAATTCAGTACGTATTGGATGGATGGAAAGGGTGCTCAGGCTCCAAATGTTATGATAGATAAATGTGCATGCCCCACCAATTGTGGTCTTTGTACGAATCACCTTTCACATTCTGGACTCGCTAACATGATTATCACCAACAGGTGCGATCTGACGTGTTGGTATTGCTTTTTCTATGTTAAGAAAGGTCTAGAGGGTGCCTATCTATACGAACCAAACCATGAGCAAATAAGAGCAATGATGAAGACTCTTAAGGCTCAAAAACCAATAGCAGGCAATTCTATTCAGATAACTGGGGGAGAACCTATGCTTAGAGATGATATATCAGATATTGTCAAACTGATGAGAGAGGAAGGTGTAGATCATATTCAGCTAAATACTAATGGCATTAAACTTGCCCTATCTCCAGAAACCATGCGGCAGGTAAGAATGGCTGGTGTAAATAATCTCTATCTCTCGTTTGATGGCGTTACTCCTAGGACCAATCCAAAGAATCACTGGGAAGTGCCATATGCACTTGAATCTGCTAGAAAATGCGGCATGACTATTGTGTTTGTACCTACAGTAATCAAATCAATTAATGACCACGAACTAGGTGGAATTATCCGGTACGCCCAGAAGAATTTGGATGTTGTTCATGCAGTGAACTTCCAACCGGTATCGTTGACTGGTAGGATGACAAAGAAAGAACGTGAAAAATATAGGATAACTATTCCTGATTGCATCGAACGAATTGAAGAGCAGACAAACGGTGAAATTGCTACCGATGCGTGGTTTCCTGTTCCATCGTGTATGCCACTTACTGATGTAATAGAAGCATTTAGCAAGAAACCAAAATACGAGCTATCAATCCACTTTGCTTGCGGCGCTGGCACATATGTTTTCGAAGATACTCAAACAAAAAAGCTAATTCCTCTGACGGCGTTTGTTGATCTTAAAGGTTTGCTGGAATACTTCGAAGAAAAAGCTGATGAAATCAAATCAGGAGCAAACAGATATTGGACAACCCTAGAAGTTGTTCGCAAGTTGAATCAATTTGTTGACAGAAGCAAACAGCCACATGGTCTGAACCTTGCCAAGATGTTCTCCAGTATATTGCTAAAGCGTAACTTTGATTCTGTAGGCTCATGGCATGTTAGGTCGTTATTCTTGGGTATGATGCATTTCCAGGATAAATATAATGAAGATCTTGAACGGTTGCAACGATGTGATATTCACTACTTGACACCTGATCTCAGAATCATCCCGTTCTGCGCATTTAATGTTATTCCAGAGTGGTATAGGGATAGAATCCAAAAGAAGTTTAGCATTCCTGTAGAAGAGTGGGAAAAGATACACGGTCAAACTCTTGAAGCTGGTCTTTACAGAGGCTTGATGAGAAGAGGTAAACCAGAGGCTCAGATGGGTTGCGGATTATCTGAAATGCACAAGTCTGCGAGTGAAGGATTGGTAGATGACCATAGAGGAGTTGACCTTCGCAACGGCATGGCCGGTGCTTAGAAGAGTACATATCTTCTTTTTCACTATAATTTTTTCTGCATACTTTTTCTATGCAGATCACTACTATTTTAGCTGAATTAACGGTAATTCATGTATATTGCAAGCAGAATTTCCGTTATAATGCATGTGCAATATGAATAAAACATTTATGAATTTTTTACTAAAAGTAAATATACAAACAGGGGTTAGATTGATCTTTCATCTATAGATGGATGCTGTATATATTACTGGTACTGCCGGTTCAGGTAAATCACTCCTTACATCAAGATTATTGCAATGGTACAAAGATACTAAATCATTTCCAATTACCCTTAACTTAGATCCTGGAGCTGTAAATTTGCCATATAAACCAGATGTAGATGTACGGGATTATATTGACATGCAAACTCTAATGGAGAGATATGATCTTGGACCAAATGGCTCGTTAGTGATGGCAAGCGATATGATTGCAACAAGACTGGATGAGATTCAAAATGAAGTAGATAGTTTGAATCCAGATTATGTCATAGTAGATACTCCAGGACAGATCGAGTTATTTGCTTTCAGAGCAAGTGGTCCATATTTTATATCGAATTTTCAGTCAGACAATAGGGTAACCTTGTTTATATTTGATGGTGTGTTAGTATCATCGCCTCTCAACTATGTATCCATGTCTCTCCTGTCATCATCAATAAAGCTTAGATTGAAAATCTCCCAAGTCAATGTCATTACTAAAAGTGATCTAATTAACGAGAAATTAAAATACATCTTAGAATGGTCTACTTCTAATGTTGCGTTGGAATCTGCTCTAAGTGATGAAAAAGATGCTGAATCTTCTCTTTTGAGTAAGGATTTACTAAGGGCTATAAGTAAAGGTGGCTTTATGCAGAGCCTCATCGCTACTTCTAGTGCAACTATGAATGGTATGGTTAATCTAGCGGCAACATTATCTAGAATCCTTAACCTAGGAGAGGAAGCCAAAGATTGAAAATAAAAATGGCAACCTCATGTACTGCTGTCGCGCCATCATCTACTGCTAATTTAGGTCCCGGTTATGATGTATTTGGCCTTGGCCTTAGCGCGTTAGAAGACACAGTAACGATAACTAAGGAGTCTGGAAGATCAAGGCGAATAACCATTAGATTGTCCGGAGAAAAAAGCATCCCAATACCATCTGATACAGAATCCAATTCTGCTGGTCTAGTAATTAAAAAAATGTCAGAAGATTTTGATATACATTATGATCTTAATGTTCGCATTGTAAAAAGAGTGCCAGCGGGATTTGGGATGGGTAGCAGTGCTGCATCAGCAGCAGCAGCAGCAGTCGCATTTGATAGGCTATTTAATCTTAAAATCCGGAAATCAAAAATGATTGAATATGCTGCTGAAGGTGAGATTGCCAGTGCAGGGACAAAACACTATGATAATGTCTCGGGAGCAATACTTGGAGGCTTTGTTATTGTTCGAACTATTCCAGAGCTTGAATTTATCAAAATAATTCCTCCGGAAGATCTGGTTCTTGTTATTGCAATTCCGACAATTAAAGTACCATGCAGAAAGACAGAAGTCGCAAGAAATGTATTACCCAAAGAGGTTCCGTTGAAGAATGTCATTCGTAACGTATCTAACGCCAGCACAATTGTTGCAGGGTTTATTTTAAAAGATACAAAAATGATTGCAAAGGGTGTGGATGACGTAATTGTGGAGCCTGCAAGGAAGCATTTGATACCTGGCTTCGATGCTGTAAAAAGCAAAGCCTTGAAATCTGGAGCTCTTGCAGTAACAATCAGTGGAGCTGGGCCATCAATGATTTCGTTTTTGAACACTAGGAAGAATGGAAAGCTAGTCGCCCATTCAATGGCTGCAGGTTTCAAAGAATCAAAAATAAAAAGTAGAACCTTTGTATGCCATCCAAGTAACGGAGCTAGGATAGTATGTGTAAAGTAAAAGTAAGATATATTGTGTTACTACTATTTTATTTTTTGCTTTTGCTTAAGAAGGCAGACATCATTTTCTGTCTATCTTCGTGGGCAAAACACATTGCCCATCCATAAATTTCTAGTCGTAGTCCAGTATCAATATCTGCGTCCATAGCTTTGTTGATTAACATTTTGCTAACCTTGACAGCTATAAAGCTATTCTTTGCAATTTGGTTCGCAAGAGCCATGCATTCTTCTATTAGTTTTTTGTTAAGACTTCTAGCTTCCTCATTAGCTTTTTCCTTTTTATTAGATATCTCGTCAGACGTTTGTGATTGTAATTGGTCTTCCGGTTCTAAATTAACTACCTTATTAACAAGTCCAATTTGTACTGCCTCCTCTGCTGTAATCATTTTACCTGTAAAGATAAGTTCCTTTGCCTTTGCCGGCCCAACAATTCTAGCTAATCGTTGTGTACCTCCCCATCCGGGTGGGATCCCTATTGTAACTTCGGGCTGGCCAATTTTGGCATTGCCGGAGGCTATTCGGATATCACAGGCCAAAGCCAGTTCACAACCACCACCTAATGCAAAACCATTCACTGCAGCAATAACTGGTTTTTCCAACCTCTCGATCTTGTTTAAAACCGCCTGAGCCGAGGACGCATATTTCTCAGCCTTTATTGGATCTATGTTAACCATGTATGCTATGTCTGCGCCAGCACAAAACGATCTCTCTCCGACACCCGTGATAATTATAGCTTTAGTCCCGTCATCGGCTCCAACAATATCAATCGTACGAGATAATTCAGCGATAACATCTGTGTTAACAGCATTCAGTGCCTCAGGTCTGTTTATCTTGATGATTGCAATATCACCTCGTGGTTCAAGCTGGATGTGTTTCATAGTGGACATAGAGAAAATGCAACTATGTCTTGCAATTAAACCTTATCCATAGAATATATAATAATCTGTATATCTAGTACAAATGAATTTATAGTTTTATAATTTAACCTGTAAAGTATCAGGAGATCTGAAGAATCATGAAGTTGCTTTTCTTGCCAGCCTTTCTAAAATTGAATATACACATTTGGAAATTATCAAGATAATCATGTTTCTTCAACTATGTCATCAAATTAAATAAACTTTCATATGGAGAATTTATCTGTTCCTGTAGATTATGTTAGATTATTTAAAAATACCTTAGTCCAGATTTGTAAGAAAGAAAAACCCATTATGTTATGCATCACTATTGTCAGAATCAAAATTATGACTATCATATAGAAAGCACTCCAAATATTATTTTCTTAATATTTATTTCTACAATAATTGTTATTGCGATACTAGTATTAAATAATATTAAATTATTTTAAGAAATTTGGGACGTATTTGTAGTCCATTGCTAAATGACCATTAAGCATCTAAGCATAATAACAAATAGTTTTGTCTGAGCATAAATTGTGATTGATAGGAATGTCGATACAAGTAATGTTTTGGATATAGATCTTAAAATTTAATTACCAATAAAAGAACATCTAGATAGTGATTCCCTACGAATATCAAAAAGAAGGAGTTGATTAAACAGGCTTCTTATACTGTCATAAAATTAGTTTTGAAAACAGTTAGATATTGGTATGATATTTTTCATTTAAATAAAAATCATGAAAATGGCCTTTAAGTCTATCATATCTATCGCAGCATAAATTTATTTTCGAAATCTCCGATGACTATTTCAAACAATGATCTTCTATTGTTAGGAAATCCTTTGTTTTGCAATTCCGATTGGAGATTTCTTTTGATCCTTCTTTCCAATTGCAATAATAGCTACAACATCAGTTATCGGGAATATCCAAATCTATTCTATCTTTCTTATATTCAAATCATTTTATTCAGTGTATTGTTAATTATCTTTATGAAAATTCTACTGCCCAATTCTTCCATGCGGCTCGCGCGTCACATTGATGTGTTAGGATGCTTTTCATTACCTTCTACATTCTTTCTTGATACGATTACAACTAAACATTTTTTACTTTGTTATTTTTACTTTGTTAGCTCCTCTACCAAATTGGAGTTATTGATGGGGAACTACTTTTCTTAGGATTTTTGAATTTCCATAGTGGATTATTGTAAAAAGCTGATGCTTAGGTTACACTGAAACGTTTTCGTTATAGTATATCCAATTCTATGTTATGTAATACATTGTGCATTGTTGCATGAATCTGATATTAGTCAACAAATTTGAAATCTTCATTCAAAAGAAAGTAAATTGTATTTGCTCTATTCTTGAGAATTCCTATATGCTCTAATCTTTTTAATGAATTGATTATTTTTTAAGTGAACTTCAGGAAGATGATGCCTCATTGTTGCTAATTTCAGTATTAGATTTAGATCTACTTCTATATCCTTGCTACAAACAATAATGCTGTTAATGCTGCCATGGCACCTGTCATAGTAGCGGACATGAACACTTCATCAGTCATTGTATCTCCACGTATGCTGGTTGTCAATATTGAACATATCGTTAAGAGGAAATAATTGACACTTTGAGTAACAGTATTTAATTTGAATAGGTCGCTAGATATGTACAATAGCCTTTGATCCAATACTAACACAAGATAGATAAGTAATTGGTTATTTTTATATTTAGTGTAACGTCAAAAGATAGAAATTCAATGGTAAAAAGAATATATAGGATTTAGCTGGTGCTTATGTTCTTCTTTCTTATTTCTAACACATTAATAGCCATGTAGGATAGAAAGAAGGAGGTTCATGGTAATTATGAAAACGGAAGTAATAATTGTCAAATTTAGTGAACTTGATGAAACAGTATCTATACAATTAGATACTTCACAGTCACCAAAGACAGTTAGAGCAATACTGGATAACCTTCCAATTGAAGTAAATATCAATAAGTGGGGACAGGAATTGTATACTGATAACACTCCAATAGTATCTCAACAAGAAAATGCAAAATCAGAAGTTAATTTACTAGACGTTGCATATTGGCCTGAGGGTAATGCATTGTGCCTATTCTATGGCCCAACACCAATCAGCAAAGATAGTGGCAAGATCTTACCATATTCACCCGTAAATATAGTAGGGAGAATTTTATCTAAAAACAACAATATTATAGACAGGGTGAAAGATTCTATGAAGGTTATTATCAAACAATAATGCCTTCTCTTGCAAATATTATAACAATCCCATGCTAGATGATCTTGTCTCATAGTCTCAACAATTGCCTTTAATACCAACATCAATGACAACAACAATATCTGCGGAAGCAACACCAAAGATTCTTCAGAAGGAGCAGCAAAAGCAGAAGCACCTACAAAAACAACTCATAAAGGCGGCAGGGAGAGCCTTTATGCACCTATGAACAGGAGAAAAAGAGGAAAAGGAAGATCAGCTTTCGCAAAGTAAGCAAGTGGTGCATGACAATGATTGCTGCTGTCTGGACATGAATCATGGAGGCACACTATTCTCATAGAATCGCAATTAAAACACCAGAGCTCTTTAGGATTATTAGATATTGATGTCATGATAATAGCTGTGTGTTGAGCTTTCTTATTTAATAGCAATTGTGAAAATAATGAAAGTAAGATCCTTCGATATTTTCCTTTCACAATTAACAGTTTCACTCGCGGCTTGAATTGCGTGTTAAAAGAGTTTTAAGGTCTAACTTAAGTGATCTTGTGCATGGAATGTTCAATCAGGGCTGTGTGTCTAAGGAATTATAAAATAGCCAAACACAGCTCTTGTAGAACTGCTTGCCCACAATCAATTCCACCCAAGCTAACTTTTCTGAACTAAACTCTCCCTCCACAAAGAATGATGTACAATTACCGTCAGACATCAGAAGCGTCTATATGAGTAGACTAACAGTTTTAATGCTAAAGTGGATAAATCATTAACCTTTTTAGAACAGCTAAGTAATTTCAATAATACCATAATTTCTTCATAAGTAGAAGTTATTGGATATGATATCTGAATATTCAATCATTATCTACTTTATCATCTATGAAATGCTCCATTACTGACTCTTGTATGCTGTATGAGTTTATATTGATTATTATATGACCTGTTATTACTAGGAGAATGACCTCTTTTGAATTGGAGACTGCTCGCAATACCTATAAGTATCGTGCCGCTGCTGATTATGTTTCTATTTACTCATGTCTCCATTAGCGACATATTTGCAGTAGGTCTGATCCCATTTATAACCTCTGTCGTCTCTGTTTTCGGGAAAATTATGTTACAAGCGTTTCGATTCAAGTATTTTATTACAGAGTTTATAGGCCCAGATGTGAGTTCTACCTGGAGGATAATATCTGCCAGACTAGCTGGAGAATTTGTAACACAAACAACACCCTCGTATGTTGGAGGAGAATTGGTAAGAATCGCATTCTTAACTAAGAATGGAGTGCCAGTTGGTAGAGCAGCATGGGTTACGACCCTGGAAATCATCGCTGATGTCTTCGTAGGGACAACGCTTGCATTCGTTGCTGGGGCGGTCGCGATTTATAATGGCGGCGACTTTATAGGTTTTGCAGTAATTCTAGTAGCTATTCCAACTCTTGCTTTTTGGTTGTCGCTGCTTGTATTTTCTGCAAAACGTAATCTTCATCTGCCATTTTTTTCTAAAAAAATATTACGAAAGCTAATGTCTAAAGAGAAGGCAGATAGAATGATAGATTCAGCCAACACTGCAATAGCGGATCTGTGTAAAATGAGTCGAGAAAATTTTAATTCTGTGAAAGCAGTGAAAGTTTTCGTATTAGGAATTGCACTAACCTTCGCCGCTTTTTTACTTCAGGGGGTTTCATTTATGGTACTTGCAAACGCTGTGGGATCTCATATTGGCTTTTTGGGATCATTGTTAGCAACTTCTGCATCTACTGTATTATCAACACTCCCTGTTACGATAGGAGGTTCTGGGTTAGCAGAACTAGGGATTTGGGCATATATTTCTAATCTAAACGGAATTCCGTCTTTAAAAGATGTACTTAATAATTCCCAGTTAAGTGTCATTATCGCATGGAGAATTGCATCGTATCATATACCACTTATTATAATGTGGATCGCCTTGATGAGGCTAACAGTAGGTAAGGTATCGCTAAAAGATACAAATGCCAATTCTCCATTTGCACTTGATGAAAAAAATAATAATATGTCTAAAACTACTGGTAATAAAAAAACTCTAGAGGAACATTCAGATGATAAAAGGTAGTTTTGTAAACAGTGTATACTTGTTACAATGAGAAAACTTGATTAACAAATATTGTAATAACCTGTGCTCCTTCTGGAATTGGGGGACATGCAATTTTAAGTTTGCAAATTTTCTTGCATTCTTGTAAGTCTGCTTTAGACAGGCTCCGCCGGACTTGCCGCTTAGCAACTGAGTTAACAATTTTGGGGATCTGTGATTGTTACCACTCTACTTGCTACCACTCTCAGCGTCATATTTCTCAATACCATATTTGCTTCAGACTTAGTTCATTATTTAAGATAAATTCCCGCAATATGCTTGTTTTAGGGGCTTGGATAACAACATATGCAGAATTATCACTTATAATATGAATATTGCAAGACTTGTACAACTAAAATCAGTTTTTGGAGGTAGCATACTCCTTGTTTTTGCAGCATTTGTATTACATGCTCTATCGGGTGTTAGCATAACACAATTGCCACAGATTGTTGTACTTGGTGCTGTTGGTTTTGGCACCTCATTTTACTTATTTCTAATTAGCATGAAAAGGATAGGCATTATCAAGTCTGTATTAGTACTGTCATTTTCGTCTCTATTTAGGCTTATTTTCGCATCATTATTACTAGCTGAGATAATCGAAGGATCATTTGCTGGATCTGATTATTGTACGTGGCTGGTTTTCTGCAAACCTTAAGAATCGTTGTAAAGGAAAATCAGATTTGCAGCGCTTTGATCACAATGGCATTATTATTTATATAGGAGTTCTTGCACATTAATCAAATAAATTCCTTCAATCATGACTACAATAGCAATTATTTGGTATATGCTTATTAATTCAGCAGCATTGCCAATTATTGATATTTTTAATTCTCTTCATCAGCATCTTCTGAAGAAGTTGACGGTAGGTCAGATTCCACATCCATCATTTGCAATTCTTGTAGTTCGAACTTGTAAATCGCATCCATTTCAAGTGCATATTTTGCTTTTAAAAGTTCAACAAGTTTCATGCTTAATGGTCCTTTAAATGCTTTTATTTTGAATTCATAAACAAAACCTTTCATAAAAGTGCTCATGTCCATTGACTTAGGAACATCTAAATTCTCAATAATTGTCCTGCCATCTGGTAACGATTCATACAGTTGTATGTCTATTTTAAAATCCTTTTCATAGATATCAAGGATATAACCTGTTCTTGTAAGAACTTCGGGTTGTCCAAATTGTACTGACCTGATTTCATCTTCTGCCCATGTTGGTAACACCTCTTCCTCACTTGGTCTGCTTGACGCACTTTTTGTTTTACCCATGTTAGTGAATAGCTTGTATTAACCAAATAAAAAACCTTTTATCATTATTTAGGCTCCGTAATACAGGCAAACATTATCTGATTCGTGACTGAAATAGTATTAATAACAATAACCAGACTAACAAATTTAATAATAGAAGTCTACCTTCATTTACAATACGTGCATACAGTAATCTTCTAAATTCCATAATCTCGCGGGTAAGAGAAGAGCTTGATAGGTATGTTTATCCTGATGAAATAGCTATTACTGTTAGATATGATGCAACATGGAAAGATTTGTTTAACTAAGCAGGAAGGGCATAAGCTCAAGATCGGTAACAGAAGATACATAGGATAGCATCTCTTATCTAAAAAGAACAGACCTTCGAAGTAAGACATTTAACAGGAGTTAGGAGCAATTTTAGCATAGTCGACTGACATCAAGAGACACTTGCGAATAGAAAAACTTTTCTCTGAGCCATGAATTCAGCTAAATAAGAAATTCTGATCTTGCTATTCCTTACTTCTGCTAGCAATGGATCACCATTTTAAGACAAGAATATGCGTCATGATGCTATTAGGAGGAAGCAATAACTCTGCATGAAATTAGTGTTAGAATGCAGATATATATTTCATACAATAATAATATTCCTTAGCTAACTAAAGACTGAACCTCCAATCTTACAAGTTTTACGAACCATTTCTATTCAAAAGTTAACTGTAGTGGGTTTCCAGCTGCTTATAATAGAAACAACCTCAAGACTCGTACCTCCTATTAGCATTCAGGTGCTACTTCCATCATCATACCACAGCCTACTTTTATCAGTATTTATTAGGTACTATACAGTAATACGTCTTACTTTGGGCGTCCAATGTAGAGATCAGCAGCTTCTAAAGTATTATTGCTCAAAGTGTGGCACACTTTTAAGAACAACGGAGATGGATATTCATTTCAAATTCTCTAACCCAAACGAAGAATGTCCTTATTGTGGTTCTTTAATTTCAGAGATACTACGGAAGGAGAAAGAGCAGCCAATAAACATAGATTTATCGCCATTATCTCTACTACCAAAAATACAAACTGCTTATGAAGAATTTAGCAATAGACTTACTTTTAATATTGAAAAGGTAGACTCTGTGCTGAAATTTATAGCTGGCGAAAGCGTATGTGTTGTATCAGCTAATAAAATATATAACAATATACTTCTCACAAGGCTATGCATTCGTGCTTTAATGTCAAAAAGACAAGGAGGATTTAATTCTTCTAAAGTAATATTTGTAGATGCTAGCAATACTTCAGATATTTATCAATACGTAAATTTTGCAAGACAGTATGGATTGAATATTAAAGAGGCGCTGCAGAGCATAGTCATAAGTAGGTCATTTACAATGTATCAACTGGCAAATATAATTATCAATGAACTACCTAAAGTAATTGAGCAATTTGATGGTACTAAAGTAATAGTCATCTCCCATTTATTATATATGTTTGTAAATGATCCGCAAGTTCAAATTAAAGAAGCAGAATCATTGATAAGACAAACAGTAATGAAATAAGAAAAATGTCATCATATAATAATATCTTGTTTATAATATCGTTTTATCCTAATAGGGATAATCATCCATCAACACATGTCTGTACTAGAATCCTCCTTCATAGAATCGATAAGTGTATAGCAATTACTAAAAATAAAGATAATAACAACTTGTTACCTGATATAAAGATAAACAAGAGCAAGAATTGTTACTAGGAACATAGAGGAATCATACTACAAGAAAAAACATTACATTTCGTTTCTGACAAGTTAATCTGAAAATGAACTATAAGAGAAACAAAGAGAAAAAGAAATAGAAATTGCATCAATAATTTATATAAATAGTAAAGTTAGCTTGGAGGAAAAATCTATCAGTTTTTTTGGTTACAGTTCTTACCCAACCGCTTCTAGAAGAGCTAGAGAAGACTATTGAACAAAGCAATTGTTCAATGCATACATATCATATATCCAGCAAACTTATTTACTAAATCGAGAACCAAACCACAGAGTCTCTTTACTTATTCTAGATTCGCAATAGTTAATGGTATGGACTTACAATCGATGATAATAAGTTGACGATAGAATTCACACTACTTGTAGTATATGGAACAATAGTGACTGCGTTGTTTTTTGATTTTGTAAATGGCTTTCATGATTCCGCTAACGCTATTGCAACTGTGGTAGGAACCAGAGTTCTAAAGCCTCTGCAGGCCGTGGTTATTGCGGCGATAGGAAATTTTGTAGGCCCTTTTATATTTGGCACAGCTGTGGCAGCAACAGTTGGCAAAGGTATTATACAACCCGAATTTTCTACTGTATCTGTTATTTTTGCTGCATTAATTGGAGCAATTATTTGGGATTTAATTACATGGTATTTTGGACTTCCATCATCAAGTAGTCATGCTTTAATTGGCGGACTAATTGGTTCTGCATTAGTTGCTGGTGGTATAGGTGCAATAGTACAGGACGGAGTAGAGAAAACTTTGGTATTTATGGTGGTATCTCCTGTACTTGGCTTAATCACAGCGTTTGGCTTTACAATTGCATTAATGCGTTTTCTACATAAATCTCGAGCATCTAAAGTGAACAGATTTTTTGGCAAATTTCAGATAGCTTCATCTACATTTTACTCACTTACCCATGGTGCAAATGATGGTCAAAAGACCATGGGTGTAATCACTGCATTGTTATTAGCAGGAGGTTTTTTGCATTCAAAGGCTTTTGTTGTTCCTATACCTGTCATACTTGCAGCAGCATCTGCTATTGCACTTGGCACCTTCTTCGGTGGATGGCGAATTGTAAGGACTATGGCGTTTAAGTTAACTAAGTTAAAACCGTACCAAGGCTTTTGTGCCGAAACGGCCGGAGGTACAATATTAACATCCATGGCCTGGCTTGGTATACCTGTTAGTACTACCCATGCAATCTCAGGATCAATAATGGGTACTGGAGCCACCAAAAGATTGTCAGCAGTTAGATGGGGATTAGGAAAGCGCATTGTTTATGCATGGATTATAACAATTCCAGCCAGCGCATCTATTGCATCTCTCAGTTTAATCATTTTAAAACTGGTAATCGGCTCAGGCTAATATCATCCCTCACTTTTTAACATATTGTATTTTACAGTATCAATTTAATTAGTACCATGGCCAGAATGTGGTGTGTAACTACGTTTACCACATGATTCAAATAATTAGCCGATAATCAATTACTAGTACATGAACAGAGGTTTTCTATCGTGGGTACGCTCGAATGATGAGGAAATTATTAATGTATTAGAAGAGCAGGCTACAAATTTAGTAGAAGCAACTTCAGCTTTGGTTGAATTCATGTCAAATTACAAGACTGATGGCCAATCCAGCTCTAAAGTAATAAAAGAGCTGGAACATAGAGGAGATCAAATTACCCACAAATTATTTACAATTTTAGATAAAACATTTGTAACTCCACTAGACCCAGAAGACATATCTAGACTTACTAGCGCTATAGACGAGGTCTTAGATGCTACAGAAGGAGTTACCAATAGGTTTGTCTTGTTTAAGGTACAGGAGCCGACTCCATATATGCTAGAACTTGCAAAGGTATTACTTTCGGCTTCCAAAGAAGTTAAGCTATTGGTAAACAGGATAAGGAATATTAACAGCGCAAATGACTTAATAGATCATTCTAAGAATATCGTAAATTACGAACATCAAGCGGATACCATATATCGTACAGCCATCGCAGAACTATTTGGAACAAATAATCCTATCGAAATAATAAAGTTAAAAGAAATTTATGAAACCCTTGAAGGAGCGCTTGATCGCTGTGCTGATGTTGCAGATGTGGTTGAAGATATTGCCTTAAAATACGGTAATGGATGAGACCAGAAGTTAGCTAATAATACGTAAGGCTTAAAGGTTGTATAGAGCATTTTTGGATTATGACGCTGGCAATCAATCCAGAATCCATTAATGTCAAGGTCGGTTTTGAAATTCATCAGCAGCTTGCGACAGAAAGCAAGCTCTTTTGCAGCTGTAAGTGCGAAGAGACAGAAAATTATAAAATTTTCTTTAAACGCAAGCTCCGGCCAACACAAAGTGAACTTGGTGCGTATGATGCTGCCGCTCTCTTTGAATCCAAGAAAATGCATACTATAAAGTATCATGCTGCTGCAGGCTCATGCTGTTTGGTAGAGGCAGACGAGGAACCACCCCATGAAGTTAATAGAGAAGCACTTGAAACTGCACTAATAGTTTCACTCACACTCCATTCCAAGGTTGCAGATGAAATACATGTTATGCGCAAAATTGTTATTGATGGTTCTAATACAAGTGGATTTCAGCGTACAATGTTAATTGCAAATGGTGGTTATCTATATATTAATGGTAAAAAGATTGGAGTGCAAACTATTTGCCTAGAAGAAGACGCAGCCAAACTGATTTCAGATGATGGCATGATTAGGGAATACGGACTTGATAGATTAGGAGTTCCACTTGTTGAAATTGCACTTGAACCAGTCAGTGGCAAACCTCAAGAAATAATGCAAGTTGCACGTACCTTAGGCAGGTTGTTGCGAGCGAGTAAAAGAGTTGCAAGAGGACTTGGGAGCATCAGACAAGATGTTAACATTTCAGTTGACAACGGCAACGTTGTTGAAGTGAAAGGTGTGCAGCAATTGGATCAACTAATCAGAGTAATTGAATATGAAATGTTACGGCAACATGGCTTGATTTTGATTGCTCAAAAACTAAAAAAGGATAACATTAATGCTGAAATGGAGATAGGAGATAGGATTGAAGATGTAACCAATATTTTAAGCAAATCCATTTCAAAGGTAGTGAAAAAATCACTTGCTGATGACGATAATAAAGGTGTTTTCAAGGCAATCAGGGTAAAAGGTTTTTCCGGTATGATCGGCTTTGAGCCATATCCTGATATCAGAATAGGAAAGCAATTAAGTGAATTAGTTAGATTTTATGGTCTAGGCGGAGTATTTCATTCTGATGAGTTACCAAATTACGGCATTACAAGCGAACAAGTTGATGGAATTAAGAAGAAATTACAGGTAGTTGATGACAAGGATGCCTTCGTAATTGTAGGCGGTCAGCGTGATAGAGTAGAATTTGCCGTAGATGCTATAGTTCAAAGATTAAAAATGGCACTGAATGGTGTGCCTACCGAAACTCGCGCAGCAACTTTTGATGGTAAAACTATCTTTAGCAGACCTAGATCTGGATCTGGTAGGATGTATCCAGAAACTGACATACAACCAATTCCAATCAATAATACACTACTTGACTCACTATCTGACAGAATACCAAGACCCTGGGACGAGATAATAGATACTCTTGCCAAGAAATACCGTATGAACAAAAAGCTTGCAGAACAGATTTTTGATTCTCCATATTTGAACCTATTTGAAGAAATTGCAAATTCTACAAAAATACAACCAACATTTATTGCATCTAAACTTACTGAAGATTTAGTAAGCCTACAAAGACAAGGATTGGATACTAGGCTGTTAAATGAAAATATGATTTTAGATGCTTTTGAGAGGCTGAACGCGGGCATTGTAGCAAAGGAATCAATAGTTCTAATTTTTGAAAAAATAATGAAAAAAGAATCTAAAACCATAGATGAAGCTGTTGCAGCACTTGGGATAGCGCCTCTAAATGAGCAAGAATTGCAAAGGATAATTGACAAGATTTTAGAAGAAAATATGTCAATAGTGAAGTCCAAAGGCATTGCATCCCTTGGCACGTTGATGGGCAAATGTATGTCTGTGCTCCGGGGCAAAATAGATGGCGAAAGAATCAACTCAGTATTAAAGCAAAAGTTGGAACAATTGCTTACTTCAAATACTGGTTTAAAAACCTAAAAGTATTAAGACTAAGTTGATCAAGCACAATTATGACGACCTTGTCATTTCTCTTCATGTAGGCGCGATAGCCTGATTAGTTTTGTCTTTTCGTTACTGAAGAGAAGACAGACCTTGTTTATCTAAGCAATAAAGGAGCCTTTAAGTAGCAAGTCTTTGAGTTTCCTTATCATGATGTCTCTTGTATAGGAGATATGTTAAACTTAGCAATGTTCCAGATAATATTATACTACCTATACTGACTGCAAAGATTTTTTCAGATGAAATATTTACACATGACGTCTCACCGAAGGCACAGCCTAGCATAAAAAAGATCCCATTCCAAGCAGAATGGGTGAGAATTGCAAACCAACCCTTTCCACTAATCCACGTTCTAAGACTAAAAAAAAGTGAAGGTACTACAAACAACCAATTTGCATATGCAAGGTTGCTAAAACTAGGTGTATTTGTATTTAATATGTGTATCATT
>DATDNG010000292.1:0-2760 GCA_036518375.1 Nitrososphaeraceae archaeon
TTAGTGGACCTGTGTTAGAAGAATATGAGACATTCTACGAACTTACAAAGCACCTAGACAAGGACTTGACTAGCATGTTTATTCAATTTGCTGAGGAATATTTTACAGATTATACTGCTGACCGTCTACACAAACCTACTGTAAAGTCATGTTTACTAAGGGTTCCAGGAAGCCTAAACACAAAATGCATTCCAAACAAAGGCCAAGATCCAGGGATAAAGATAATACAAAGATGGGATGGTAAAAGGCCATCTATCAAACCTCTACTGCGAGATTTTAGAAGATGGCTTATTCAAAACAGAATTGATGATATCAAAGAGCTAAAAAAGCAAGAGAAAAAGCATGCTAAATTTCAGATGGTTGTTTCGCAAAAGTCAAGAACGTACAAAGAGGGTTACCAAAATAAAATGGATAGAAAAAGGAATACTCGAAACTCCACTTCCAGATCACAGAAAATACATAATCTGGAGAATACTTTCGCCATATCTGCTCAATGTAAAAAAGATACCAAAAGAAGAATCTTATTCTATAATGAAGTATTGGCCGAATAAATGTGATAAATTGGAAAAGCTGAACTTTAATCCAAAGATAAAGATAATAGAAGGGCTTAGAGATGCAAGCAAAAAGGTTATCTTCCAATAAGTATAGAGAAGATAAGGGAAGAAAACAAAGCATTGTATGACATGGTTGTAGAAAGGTGACAACAGGTATTGAATTCATCTACCCACTGGCAATGTTAAGTTATAACTTGATTAATTACATAGTACAAGAACATGGCCATAAAGCTCAAGTCGTTACGACAATCGCCGGAATCATCTGATGGTTTTAGACTATTGATTACACGTTTTAGACCAAGATATATCAAAAAAGAAAATGAGAATTGGGACGCATGGTATAGGGAATTAGCACCAAGTAGGCAGCTATGGTATGACTATAAGTCAAATAAAATAGATTGGACTCACTATAGAGAACGATTTATTGAAGAGATGATGGATAATCCAAATTCTATCGAATTGATACACTGGTTATCCAAATTTCAAGATCGCAATAATAATAATAAGAACATAACATTAATCTGCTTCTGCGAAAATGAAAAGAAATGTCATAGAAGTATAGTTAAGGAGCTAGTATTGAATTACTACTTGAGGCAGCAACTATAAAGATAATAGTGCTACTCTCTATTTATTATCAGACATTGAAAACATAATGATGGAAAAGCTTACAGTAGGTATTTTGAACTTTTTATCCATATCATTAGAACATCTGTCTTAAACATAATTATGTTATCTGTTCTATTACCCACTCTTTAAATCTTGTAATTGCAAATTCTTCGGATTGCTTAATAAAAGCAGGATCTTTTATCTTCCATTGATCTTGGGGAATAGAATCAAAAAACTCTTGCATACACAGAGTAAATCTAATGCGTAAATTCCTTTGATCTTCAATTATTCCATAACGAGATAGGACATCAGCAATCTTTCTAAACACAATATCATAGTCTCTTTTAAATGAAGGTATTTCGAAAACCTGATGCAATATTGAAGTTATTGCATTTAAATCCTCATGTATGGTAATCAAGTGGTATATGTATATGCTGTAATCCAAGGTCAAGATTAACCTTATTGCTTAATGAACCAAAGATCATGTAATGTCTTCATTCAACAAATGGTATAACCAAAACAATTAGACGAGGTTGCTTTGAAACTTACAGAAGAACCTAACTACTTTGAATCGATGGCTACCTATAGTTCAGTTAGCAAGCAATAATCTTTAAAGAATAAGTTAGTTAATCTTCAGAATAGAAAAGCTATGTGGTTTAATGTTTAATAATCTTATCTTTCCTGTATTCCCATACACTAAGTCTATGTGTTCTCTTCCATTTCTATTTAGACGTGTCGAGGACGACGAGTTAATTTGTAAATGTCTGTCTTTGTCAGCGTTCTCGACATATAGATGCCACGATTACCGCCCGCACAGTATAAGTCAATTCATAAGTTGCAGCGAAATGGTTTAATGAAGAACTAGGAGGACTACGCACATTCTGATAGCAGAAAAATCGGCCTCACTAACATTACTAGGACTATCGCTTCTGTTAATGCACATTTCACAAACAGGATCTTTTGGAGTCCATTTCATAAACTCATTTTTGAACCATTTCAATAATGGTATAATATTATTGCTGTCTTCTTTTGTTGTTGTTTTCAAAATAATGTCTTGTGGTATTAACGATCTAACTTTTTTCAGTATCTCTGGATTTCTATACTGCTTTGTGACCAGTATATCTCCGAAATAATGACTACTATTTCTACACTAGTTTCCTTTGATGCCATTTGCAACAAGTACTGAATAGCAACCGAGACCACATTCTTCACAAATTGGTTTTAACCCTTTACTATCTGCGCTCCCTATACAGCATGGCTGCTTTATCCTTCCCATATGATCTAAAGAGAGTATAGCCCAAGATGGACATTGTACTGGAGTAGTACCTATGCCGCCCCAGTTGCCTTTCATCAATGATAACTGCTTTTCTCCATTAATTACAAAATGTGGGTATTTCTTTCTTAAAGAAATGAGGTTGTCAACTACCTCGCTGCGTTTATCTCCAAATGGCATCCATAGAGGATCATTTTTTATAAATGGTGTATGAAATTGAAATCCTATTTTATTCACTTTACTCTTCCATTCTTCTACTAAATCTTCAATAGTGTTATAATTTAAAGAGTTGATTGTCATTGTAATCCATATATCTTTCCATGTTGG
>DATDNG010000293.1:0-2062 GCA_036518375.1 Nitrososphaeraceae archaeon
TGCGACTTAGGTATACTGCAATTGGCCGCTACTTATATTAGGATTGTTTAAATAGATATATTGGAAAAAACTTATCCCTAATATGCGATCTTCTATAACTTGTTCTATATGTTATAATGATTCTATGCTAATTACAGATCAGGAATCAGGAGAGATTATTTGTAGTAGTTGTGGTCAAGTCATCGCAGAGACAATAATCCAACAAAGCCTTGAACATATCACAACTTTGGGAGCTTCAAAAGTAGGAAATGATAACAGAGCAGTAGGAATGCCAATTTCTGTTGCAAGACATGATATGGGACTTGCGACGTTGATTGGGAAAGCAGATAAAGATGCAAGTGGGCGTATGCTAGATGCAGCAATGCGTACTACCATGGAAAGGTTAAGGACTTGGGATTACAGGACGCAGATTCACAGCCCTACTGACAGGAATTTAAAGAGTGCTTTTAGCCAACTTGACAAGCTAAAAGATAAACTTGCATTACCAAATTCTGCAATAGAAAAAGCTGCTTATATTTATAGAAAGGCTCAGGAAAGAGGAATGGTACGTGGTAGAACCATCCGTTCAGTACTCGCAGCCACATCATACATAGTGTGCAGAGAAATGGGAATCTCGAGAACTCTAAAAGATATAGCGCTCGCTGCAGATGTTAGACCCAAAGACCTTTCTCGCACTTATAGGCTGTTAGTTTTTGAACTAGACCTTAAAGTTCCAACAATTGATCCTATGAAAGCTATTGCCAGAATTGCAAACAAAGCTGAGTTGAAGGAGATTACAAAGCGCCAAGCAATTAATATCATGTACGAAGTAACCAAAAGAGAACTATCCGCAGGAAAGGACCCTATGGGATTAGCAGCTTCAGTGCTTTACCTAGCTAGCCATATGACAAGAGATTATACGACTCAGATGGATATAGCTGAGGCCGCAGCAGTAACGGAAGTAACGCTAAGGAATAGATCAAGGGATTTAAGAAATAAATTAAAACTTTTGAACTAGAATAAGAAATTAATCACTATTTTTAGATCTTAAAAAGGCCTCCATAATAAGCATCAAACATCGAATATCTAATATACCACAAGTTTTATAACCCGAACTTATTTAATCGAGAGCCTGAAGCATTGTTTAATTGTTGATTCACATTTTGAGTTTATAGCTGATAAATTATATATCTCATAACTGATTTGCAGCCATATGGTAAGAATAGTCTATTCGCCAATACAAGAAATTAAAATTTATGAGATGGCAGAATATCAATTTTCTGATTTTATCAAACTAATGACTGACAATATTCCTCCAGGTAACATATCACCCGCTGTAAAATGGTGTGATGGTATAATTTTCATGAGTACAGGTCTTCCCTCAACAGATGATGTCGTCAAAGCTCAGATGAATGGAATTATCCATTATGCTTGGTTTGCGTTTGCAGATATGCCAACTTATAAGCAATCAGTTGAAACTTCCTCAAAAGTAATACTTCCTATAATAGATGTTAGTAATAACGCTATTAATAGAGAATTGATACGTTGGGTTCGAACGAATAGAAATACGGAATTGTTAAATACGAAATAATAATGCAAGTTATGATTAAATTTGATTTGTCAATTATAGCATTAGCATGGAAAACAGCAGCTACCATGACCAATTTAACACTGCCTGGGTTCTTTTGTGAAGGGCATCTAAATGCCTCAGAAGAATAGTCAGAACCAGATTAGTTACGATGATGAAAATCCCACGATTTACCAATACCTAATAATGTCGAAGAATCCATTTATCTTTACGCATATATAATTACTAAGTATATTATTTTTTCATCTTCACAAATAATCATTGTGTGCTATAATATATAAAATATAAAATATATAATAGATAAAACACAGCATGTTTTCTATTAATATCCTACTTCTTAGATATCGGCAGTTCTATTCTAAGATTTTAATTTCTTTGGCTTTATCTACTATATTACCGACCTCTCTTAGTAGTCCGGATTTATGCGAATTTGTAATATTTTTACGAAGGTTTAGCATCATATTTTCTGCTTCATTATCAATATCAATATTGTTA
>DATDNG010000294.1:0-6504 GCA_036518375.1 Nitrososphaeraceae archaeon
TCAATATCCGAACAAATAATAACTGGCGCACAAACTTTCTCTGCAAGTAACATATTTGCTGCATCATATTTTGAAATATTGATTTCTGCAGGAGAACCTGCTCCTTCGATTACAACAATATCATTTTCTTTTCTGAGACTATCAAGTGAATTTAAAATTAATGACAAGCCCTTTTGTAAGATGAACCTCTCATAGTATTCTTTTGCATGCATTTCACTATAATATTTGCCACACAATATCACCCTACTTCGATAATCCCCAAGTGGTTTTAATAAAATAGGATTCATTCTTATATCCGGGTTTTTCCTTGAAGCAATTGCCTGAATAGCTTGTGCTAGGGAGATCATACCTAGGGTTTTGTTAGTGATGTAAATATTAGAAGACATATTTTGCGCTTTAAATGGAACAACTCGATATCCTTTGTCATTAAAAATTCTGCAAAATGCAGTAACTAGAGTGCTCTTGCCTGCTCCAGATGACGTTCCCTGAATCATGAACAGTTTTGCCTTTGTCATGTATTATCAACCAACTCCATCGCATCGAGTAAAAGCAAATTTTCCTTATGTTTCTTTACAGCTACTCGAATATATCCATGTCCCATACCAGTAAATGTGCTACAATCTCTAACAAGCACACCGCTTTTTATCAACATAGAATCTCTTACTTTTATTGAATTCTTGTTTTTCAAATGGATCAAAAAGAAGTTTACGTCGGATTTACATGGTGTAAAAGTCTGCATTTTTTTCGCTATCTTAGATTGCATATACTTGCGTTCCTTTTTAATTACAGCCCTTGCATTCGCTAAATGACTCGCATCTTTTAAGGCAGCAATTGCAGCCATTTGTGCCACTCCGTTTACATTCCAAGCTATACGATTAGCAGACAACTTGCTAGCAAGTCCGGGATTGCATACACTATATCCAACTCTCAGACCAGCAAGACCAAAAGATTTTGTCAAGGATCTCAAAATTACAAGGTTATCAAATTCATTTATTTTATTAATCATAGAATATTTTTGGTTAACATGACCATCATATTCAACTAGTTCTATAAAACATTCATCGATCATAACTTTCGTCGAACTATCTATACTCCCAACTATTTTTTTAATTTCATTAGTCGAAAGCAATCCAGTCGGATTATTCGGATTGCATAGAAATATAGCATCTTGTTTTTTTGCTTGCTCGATGATGAGTTCAGTATCTAATGTCATATTCTTTAATGGAATGAATAAAATATTAGCGCCCATTCTCCTCGATGCAATTTCATACTCACAAAAAGTCGGAGCAGGAATGAGTACTTTATTACGTACAAATGCTCTAGCAAAATCGTGAATTATTTCAGTAGCTCCATTTCCTACGCAAATGCAGTCTAATTTCAAACCAATATCCAAATAGTTCAATATGCCTTTTTTAAGATCGATGCATTCTGGATCAGGATACAAAGATGAAAGTTTACCGATACTTTTCTGAATTGCTTTAAGGGCATTCTTAGAGATTCCCAAAGGATTAACGTTTGAACTAAAATCAGCTGTAACTAGTCTAGGATTGACAGAGTATATGCCGCCATGCGAGCATGCAGTTGTTATGGCGTCTCGTGATTTTGAGTCAATCATATTATTTCATTTTACACTAGCAACATATTTAGAATCTTTTTCTTCCATTTTTCCAAATAGATCGATAAGTTTTGATTGACTTTGAAAACGATTATTAGCCACATGGCGGTTAATGGCATTCTATGCTAAAAGTAGCGCTCATTGGAGGAACAGGAGCTGTAGGTCAGGAATTCGTCATGGCTTTAAATAAACACCCGTGGTTTGAATTGACACAGATTGCATCATCTGAGAAGTCTGCAGGTAAAAAATACACAGAAGCGCTACGCGATCCAAGCACTGGGATCCTAAGGTGGCACAATAAGGAACAAATTCCAGAATACATCCAAGACATGATCATAAGTAAGGTCGAAAACATAGAGCAAAAGAAATTCGACCTAATCTTTACCGCATTAGAATCATCTGATGCCCAGGTAATCGAGCCGAGCTTCGCGCAGACAGTACCTGTGATTAGTACAGCAGCGGCTTTTAGATATGAAAATGATGTTCCAATATTAATTCCTGGTATAAACGATGAGCATGCACGATTATTGGATGTTCAGAGGAAGAACAGAGGATGGAAAGGTTTCATTGCTCCCCTACCAAATTGTACTACAACAGGTCTAGCAATTACCCTAAAACCTATAATGGATAAATTCGGAATTAAAAATGTTTTCATGACATCCATGCAAGCACTGTCAGGTGCTGGAAGATCACCTGGCGTCATCGCCCTTGATATTATGGATAATATAATCCCTTACATTCCGAAAGAAGAAGAAAAGGTCCAGGTAGAGACTAAAAAGATCCTGGGAAATTTAGATACACACTCAATTGTACCAAGCCATATCAAAGTCAGTTGCACATGTACCAGAGTCCCCGTTTCTGATGGCCATACAGAAACGGTGTTCGTTGAAACAGCAAGACCCTCTGAACCAGAGAAAGTAAAGGAAGAAATGTTAAAGTTCTCAAAATCTATAACTATCAAAAAGTTACCGACAGCTCCCCAAGACTATATCATTGTTCACGATGACCCGGCACGGCCACAACCGCGTGTAGACAGAGAGATTAACGATGGTATGACAACAGTCGTTGGCAGGTTGAGAAAGGACACTGTTTTTGACAATGGAGTCAAATATGTACTGTTGTCACATAATGAAAAAATGGGTTCTGCAAAAGGCGCGGTATTACTTGCCGAATTATTAAAAGAGAAAAGCATCATTTAATCTCATTATTATTAAAAAATACAATTTAATTTGAAATTAATACGTTTATTAACCTGTTAACTATAGATATAATAGAAATATAAATGGGAAGAACAGATGATTTAGATTTAAAGATATTAAGTGAGCTTGCAAAAGATGCAAGTATTTCGGTACCGAAACTTTCCAAAAAGATGAACATAAATGCTTCTGTTGTTTACAGTAGAATTAAAAGACTTTCAAAGAGAGGCCTTATCAGAAAATTTACTATTGTAATTAATGACGAGGCTCTAGGTTTTAATGTAAAAGCTCTCACAGGGATCAATATGGATTCTAAATTGAGAGATAATGTTCTAAATGAACTCTTCAAGATTCCAGAAGTCCGTGAAGTTTCAGAAGTAACAGGCAGGTTTGATGTCCTAGTAACAATGAATGCACGGTCTCTAGATGAAATGCATCAGTTGATCTCTGAAAAAATAGGTCACGTTGAAGGAGTGCAAAAGACAGAAACATTTATCGAAATGAGGAAGACTGCACGTGAAATAATCTACCCAACTTCAATTTCAAAATAAAATTTTACTTTCTTGATTTTGCCTTTGAAGGTATAAATATCCATTTATAGCCTTATAACGATTAAAGAAGAGTTGATATTTGTACTTTGATCCCACAGATGACAACAAGCAGTAGGGTCAAAAATTATTATGAACTTACAAAGCCAAAAATTTGGTATTTATTAGTTTTTACAGCTTTTGGTTCTGCACTAACTGCATCGTTGTTGTTTCACATCTCCATTCAACCGTTAACATGGGTCTTGCTTATTGGGGGAGTGGCCGCAGGTTCTGCTGCTGCTGACACATTGACTGGTTATAACGATCGCGACATAGATGCAATTATGGACAGGACCAGCGGAAGGCCTATTCCATCAGGTCGAATTTCTCCAAAGCATGCACTTGAGTTTGGTTTGATATTGGCAGGAATTTCGCTAATATTCGCATGGTTTATCAATGTATGGGCTTTTGCTCTGATGATTTTTGGTCTATTTGACAACATAATAATATACAGCAGATGGTTGAAGAGGAAGAGCCAAGCAAATATTATTTTGGGGGGGTTTTCTGGCGGCGCTCCGGCAATGATAGGATATATTGCAGTAACAACACAGAATATTGAAATTGGTCTTGTTATGGCAGGTCTAGTTTTCCTATGGATTCCGACCCACATCTGGAGTCTCGCTTTGCATGCTAAAAAAGACTATAGAAGAGCAGGTATCCCAATGTTGCCAGCAATTCTTACGGAAAAAAAATCAGTTCGCATAATTGCAGGAACAACTTTGATGATGGTGATATTCAGCATTTTTCCATTCTTCTTCAAACAATTTGGATTAATCTATTTGATTACTGCAAGTGTCTTTGGAGCAGCAATGATAACTTTGTCTGTATGGTTATTAATAAAGCCTAGCGAAAAAGCCTCTTGGACTGTTTTCAAATTCTCTAGTCCCTATTTGACTGCACTATTTGTTGCATTTATGATTGATGCAATATATCATTAAACAAAGAGAACTTTTTCACACTCATAAAGTATTCTTGCAATGACAACGTGTGCTTCCAATCTGAATTTCCCAATAGAATATAATCTGTTAAACATCATGGTGGTATTGTCAGAGAAATGACCTTTAGGAAATCCGCCTATTGTAAATGCGCAATGACAATTACCACTATTAACATTATTTGAAACTACTTCTTCGAATGTACTCTGAACTCCTGCGCGAGAAAGACCTATCACTTTATCAGGCTTTACAATATTTTTTATCAAATCTTCAAATGAAATATTATCTTGCAATTCTAGAAGAACATTATTTTTGTCATTATCGTTTTGTTCTCCTCTTATAACTTTATTTTTGAATAAATTTATGATAAGACCTTCGAAACGGGAGTATGACTTTGGTATTCGCAAATCTTTACCGATGAGGATTAGCTTGTCATTTATTGTATGTACATACACACGCAACATTCCTTTAAAAAACAAAGGAGTCGATAATGCTTCCATCAATGCAAAATGAATTATATCTGGTCGACCTCGTTTCCAACTTGATTTGAGTCTACCTTGCATCATTGCATGATGATGATAACTCCTATCTAGTAGAATTTCTCCTGGCATCTTACCAATTTTTTGGGAAAGATTTCTGACTGAAGGATGATCAAGTATTTCCTTTGGAACCGTTTCCAACGCGGCCTCAGCAAGTACCAACGATACTATTCTGAACAATATACAGAAGATCGATCAATAATCTACTTTATAAAGAGCAACAACTATGTCGTAATTATTCAGTCTGATTTGTATGTAACGCTAAAGTTGATAGGGATATTCTTTGTATGTCTTATTTGCATATCTAGATCCAAGAATTTCTTGACAGCTTCCACACAGGCTTGGTTATCTATATTACCTAGCCACCTAAGCCCTTGTACTCACCTCTTTTGTTTTTGTACATACAATAGGCTCAACCAATCAAACGTTGAACAAACCGATAACTGACCAGAATCATCCATTATACATATTACTCTTCTAAGAATTTCGTTTGGGTTTCTTAATATATTAGTTCCATAGTTTACAATTCATTCTTCAATTTCTCTAATTTTTGTTCAGATGGTTAGCCTTTGTTCCAGAGATTGTCAAATACAAACTGTTGTGTTTCTACAACTCCTCTTTTATTGCTATAAATAGGCTGTGACAATGGGCTTGCTTCTTGCGTCAAGGTTGTTGTATCCATGTTTCTGTTTCACTTGCTATAAAATTACATCTAACACCATCTAGATGACGAATGTCTGCAACTTTCATAATCTCCAAAAATTAACGCTGTCGTTAGTAATCTCAGTAATAAATCTCATATTTATCTCCTTATTTTTAAGATCAAGTAATGCTTCCCTTATTGCTCGAGATTCAAGCAGAAGAGATGCTGATATATAATCCATACAACAATCATCTATTTTTCATTCTTTTACTGCTGAACTGCAATATCGCTTTGCTTACATCTTCAATTCCACAGAACACTTCTGTCTTTTCAGCATTATCAAAAACAGTCAAGATTTGTGTATATGAATTGTAATTTTGACATATAAAGAGTTTCTCAGTTCAATATTGCCAAACTCCATAAGCAGGGGTGAAGATTGAACTTTAGATCAAATGCTTCTTTGCATATAACAGTTTTTGCAACTCTTTAAGACTGGAGTCAAGCTCTAGTTCTGCCTCTTCTTTGTTTCCTTTGTTAACTATGATCTCTCCCGGCCCAAATATTGTATAATTGATTGTAATTGGTAT
Organism: Nitrososphaeraceae archaeon; assembly: GCA_036518375.1. GTDB lineage: Archaea > Thermoproteota > Nitrososphaeria > Nitrososphaerales > Nitrososphaeraceae > Nitrososphaera_A. Next base: position 6,103 of record DATDNG010000294.1, read on the forward strand.
TTTCATATGTAGAACCTCAGCAATAAACTCGAAAAGATTAGGATATGTCAAATCGTTAGTGTAGATATAGCTGGTCGTTCCATTGCTAACAACTCCTTCTTTTTGTAAGGGAATCTTGAAATCTGGAGAAGAAATAGACTCAACTATTTTTATTGCTGCATTTTTTGACTCAGAGTCTAACCCTTTATTTTGTTTTGATTTCATGTATTTCTTTGCATTGTATTCTAAATCATCAAAGTTTATCATTATATGAATATAATAATAAGTTACGGACAATATTACTGTATTTAGAGGAGCTATTCATTGAACTAGATAGCACAATAATCGTCTTGATCGACTATTTAATAGAAGCACCAGTATGTAAAATCCCTCCGATTTCAGCCCCTCTTCTAGCCTTCTCTT
>DATDNG010000295.1:0-4418 GCA_036518375.1 Nitrososphaeraceae archaeon
TGTTAAGACTTTTTAACTTTTGCCACATATTTGTATTACGATGAAAAATATGGATAAATCACATTTGCTTCAAGCTTGTATAGAAGTGAGAGAAACATGGTTAATGTAGCGCTTCTTGTTCGACTAGAGGCAAAACCCGGCAAAGAGGCTGATGTCGAGAGATTTCTTCGAAGCGGCCTATCTTTGGCTCAAGAGGAGCCAGCAACCACCGCATGGTTTGCAATCCGTATGGGACCATCAACGTTCGGTATCTTCGATGCCTTTCCGGACGAGTCAGGTCGGCGAGCACATCTGTCTGGTCGCATAGCTGCTGCGCTAGCTGAGAAGGCTTCCGAGCTTTTCGCAAAGCCGCCAACTATCGAAAAGGCAGATATCCTTGCAGCCAAGCTACCTTCTCTCTTAGATGGGTCTACGTCTTGGATTTAGTTGTATCAATCCCAGATGAACTTGCAGATGGAGATTGTGAAGGCAATGGGATTGCGGATGGCATAGAATATAGTATATATTTGGAGTGATTCGAAACTTATGAGTTAGCGCTAGGTATAGACGCTAGTTTTGACTTTATTGCTGTTGCCGATAGCAAAGTCATATCATGTGACTTGTTGTATGATGTATACCATAGGAGATCCTCGCTAGGCAGTTGTTATCATCATCATTGAGCGTGCTATTTTGCTCATGATAACAGGTGGAATCAGGGTAGCAAAGATGGTATCAACAGGTATCAGGGTAACAATAGCTATAGCCAAGTGCGTTCTGCCTTATAGTAACTACAGAAGATAAGCATATGTTAAGTACCAATAATAATGATTATGATCATATAGGAAGAGAAAAACACGTTATAGAGCTATACAAACAAGGCAAAAGTACTCGCGACATTGCAAAGGAGCTATGGATGTCCTTGAGAGATATTAGCGCCATTTTAAGAAATAATCAAGTAAACCATGTGATCACAGATAATAGCAATGATAATACCAACAGCATCAACAACAAATCTCACAATGAAAAATCCACTCCTTACAAACTATTTGATCAAGAAAAGAAGCCTGTAGAGGTGGCTATACAGTTAGGTCTTTCTGAAAGGGAAGCAACACGATACTACACAGAATACTCCAAAAAGTGAGTAAAGTATTCTTTCACTTTGTATCTTATCGCCAAAATGCCTTTTTCTATATCTGTCACCGCTTATACGGCATCATGTGTAATCTGGTTGAATCATATACTGCACCAGTATCTATTGGACCTTTTGTCAAGTCATGTGGTGCTTATATTTTCTTTATAACTACTAACAAGTTGATAACTACTTTTGGGAATAACTTGCATAGTGTTTGTATCAAGTACTTTATTGGGGAGCGTTGCAAAAACTGATACGCTGAAGTTTTCAGGCAAATAAAATTCAATATATCTAAATATGAAATTAAACAATCAGGCCTTGACATTTTCTTTATATCTTGCACATTATGATCAACCATCTTCTAGTAAATCTATTCAGTACGTATATACAGAAAGATTTAGAGAAATCCGAGATAAGCGTAATTATTATAACATTGGTAGTGGTAGTTGAGGGTGAAATTGTTTCAGACAGGATAAAAAAGACAGAAAACAATACTATACTATGAAGCATCAATTAATAATTCTAATAGCAGTAAAGATTATTATTCTTCTTCTTCCTGTTCTGATGCTACTCATAACAACAATAAAGGTTGAAACAAGTTTTGCGTATATAACACAGCCGTCATCTGGTATTGCAGTGGCAGATCCAAATTACTGCGACAAAGCAGGCCCTTATCCCACTTGTTATGATATAGGATATAAGGGAGGTCTTATTGACGGACAGCAAGATGTCCAAAAGGGCCTTAGATATTCAGCTTTAGCTGCTTGTGTTGGCGCTGCTCAACATAGTCCAAATTTTTGCAGTGGATATATAGAAGGATACAACAAAGCATATGGACGAGATTTCAGCAGCAGCAACAATAATAATAACCCTGAGATTTGGAATATGGGAAACGTGACTGGATTTGATATTGGATTCCACACCATAAAAAACAACAACAATAACAATCAGTTCGCAGTCACATCATGCACTGAAGGATCCACTATCTTTTGCAATGGATATGAACATGGATATATCCAAGGTCGTATCTATGGTCAAAATTATTGGCCGGGATATTTGGCAGGCGTTAATGCAGCTGATAGAGATATAAGCAAATGCAATCTCCAAGATTATGCCACTGTCAAAATCCCAGGCTACCAGCATTATTCACAGGAATATATACAAGGCTTCCGAATAGGCTACTCCGACACAGCTAGTGATGCTGCAAATGATGATGATACATATGGTTCTGGCTGCCCATTCAAATAAACGTACGAGTATGACTGACTGAATGTTAGCTTGAATATAATCAATACATCAATGCAAAGAAATACTGTAGAAGAACTATTTAGTTTACTCTTTTCTTCCTTGGTTTTACTGATACAACATCAGGTAAAAGCTCATGCCAAATCAACCGATGTGAGTGAGGTTCTTGCATGCGAGATAAGCGTAAGTTAGAACCTAAATTGTTATTTTGCTTATCTACCATTGTTTTCATTGATACCTAAAAGAAAGATCCACTTTTGCTTGGTCATTTCATATTGGCTTCTATTATATAATCCATTTATGTTGAAAACATAGAATACATACTTATTTTACAAACGGTAAATAATAATACTCAGCACAAAGCGAAGTTCCATATAAATACATAATTTACAACAGTTTTTTGAATGGAACTAGATACTATTGCATTATTTCGATTTCGTTATATTAGTAGAGGTAGGCTGCAACAGTAATATTGTGTTTTATACCTATATTTTACCATTTTTTATCTGCATTCAGATCAGTTGTTGGAATGGATGTTACCTTAAAAGCTACATCCCTAGTAAAATCAGGACAGAAGTTATTAGCAGCAGGTGAGTTACAAAAATTCAAGAGAATAGGCAACCCATCTAAATTAAAATGTTTTATATTTGCTAGTAACTGCGAGCTAAAAAATGCGATAACAAATCATGTCTAGACTAATAAAACAGTTTTCAGCCTTTTTTGCAATTGCGCTGCTTTTAACATCTATTGTTGTTGTTATTGGTGATAGTAGTGGTAGATTTGCATCTGCTCAATTCTCTATTAATCATCCTCCTTTGCCTGATCCTAAGACGGTTACAACAAATGAAAATACTCCAACTGAGATCACTTTGACAGGCACTGACCCAGATCTTGGAGATACTATAACATTTACTATATCAGATAGACCATTCCATGGAACTATATCTGTCGGTTCTACTCCTGATAGCATCAGATATACACCAATGACAGGATACGTTGGACCTGATGCATTTACATACACAGCAACAGATAATCATGGATTTGCTCGTACCAAGGCATTAGTTAGTATAACTGTTAAAGAGTCTACTACAAATCCCCCACCTCCACCACAGACATGTCCACAGGGACAGCATTGGGATGATATACTGCAAAAATGTGTTCCAGATACAACAGGCCTTAACACCGATGTATTCGGTATTCAAAAAATATATGGTGACGATACAAGAGGGCCACGCAACAACTGGCATCTAACATCAGCCAGCGATCCACGTTTCTATGAACAAAAACCCGTAGGCCCAGACTCTAACGGCTATTACACGTATCCAAGCCTGAGCCAGGGAAGGATTGGGGTCATCTCAGACCCATCTGCAAATGAGAAGACAATTCCAACGTTTGATGTAAACAAAGTCATCGATAAAGGGTATTTGTATAAGCCGGTTGACAGTCCAGACGGCAAGGGCGATTGGGGAGATATTGAAGTCACAGTACGTTATGCTGATGTAAAGTTGGGTTCAGGCTCGTATGAGGCACATCCTGAAATTGTGCCAGGTGGATACCGACAGACTAGCGACACGACAAAGGTCGGTGCGGATAAGGCTGTCATAGCACAGTGTGAAGCTATGTCATATCATTCTAACTGGTATTCGCAGAGTCATAGAGTCAAGTACGAAAAGGATAGTAGACATACAGGCGGCTACACAGTAGATAGCTCAGATCCTCAAACTACAACAGCTACATCTCCATACGAGGGAAAATCAGATCCAGGTGTTATCCACAAATTCATAATTTACAGAGTACCAGATCCTTCAGTACGTGGAGGATTTGCTATGAAATTAGAGACATATGTAGACGAAACAGGCAGTGGCAAGAGTTTCAAGAAAGTGTTAGAAACATTAGACAATGGCAAATGGGGGCCCACTAAATCCGGTAATTCTGCATGTGATGCAAGTGAATACGTAGTGTTGAATATGGCACGTGTAGTGATTGGCATAAGAGTAGACTTTATGAAATCATTCAAGTGGAAAGATTGGAGTATACGCTCGATTGACCCATCAAAAAAGCT
>DATDNG010000296.1:0-2231 GCA_036518375.1 Nitrososphaeraceae archaeon
TTAACATTTGCCGGCAGCAATTTAATTGCTAAAGCTCAGAGCAGAACAACAGCAGTTTCATACTCTGGTTATGTATCTGCTTCGGATCTAGTGGATGGAACTATTACTCCTACCTGCTCACCTTCTTCAGGTTCTATTTTCCCATTAGGCACAACCAAAGTCACCTGTACTGCAAAAGACGCGAGCGGCAATACACAATCCGGTTCATTTCAAATAGTAGTGCAGGATACTACTCCACCCGATCTATCAATTCCATCAACAACCATAACAGCTGAAGCCACAAGTCCAAGAGGGGCGGCAGTATCATATCTTGTTTCTGCGCTTGATCTGGTCAGTGGTAGCATCAGGCCAGTTTGTACTACAAATTCAGGTACAGTTGTTGTATCTTCAGGTTCTGTTTTCCCATTAGGCACAACCAAAGTCACCTGTACTGCAAAAGACGCGAGCGGCAATACACAATCCGGTTCATTTCAAATAGTAGTGCAGGATACTACTCCACCAACTTTAACATTTGCTGGCAGCAATTTAATTGCTAAAGCTCAGAGCAGAACAACAGCAGTTTCATACTCTGGTTATGTATCTGCTTCGGATCTAGTGGATGGAACTATTACTCCTACCTGCTCACCTTCTTCAGGTTCTATGTTTCCAGTTGGTGTAACTACAGTTAAATGCACAGCATCTGACAGAGATGGCAATGCCGTCTCAGAATCATTTACTATAACAGTTAGATATCCTATCTTTAGCGGATTTCTAGCACCTATAAACGCAGATGGGAGTAGTGTATTTAAGCTTGGGAGTGTGGTACCGGTTAAATTCCAGCTAAAATGGCCTGACGGCGGATATGTTAGCGATGCAAAAGTTCAACTTTATAGTGCGAAAATATCTAATAGCATTACAGGGACTGTAATCGCGTCGACGGGCAGTGATGCTTCTTCTTCTGCTTCAACTGGCAATGAATTTACATATGATTCTTCGAAGAATCAATATGTTTTTAACCTTCAAACAAAGAACCTGAGTGTCGGAACATGGCAGATCAGACTTCTGCTTGATGATGGAAGTTCTCCCTCTGTAAATATATCACTTAGAAATTAGTAAGTGCAATGAAACTATTATTGTTGTGATTATTATGTGCAATTTTTGAAGTTATAACAGCCAATTTGTCTTCTTTTTCTCTTTGTTCAGAACCTGTTGAGGTGTACTATTATAGATCCTGCAAGAAAGAAAAATGGCTTATGAAAATTTTTGAGGCTCTTTAGCTATATAATAGACAAACATGATTTTTATGATATTTTTGTCAAGTTATTTGTGCTTCTTTTCGTAATTTCAACATTTCTAACTTTATAATATTGCGCTACTTTTCCATTGTGACATGCATCTAGTTGTCCATTATTATTGTTATTATTGTTCTCTTCACTACATATTTTATTGAGTGCAGGTCCTAATTGACCATCGCAAGCAGGTGTTCCTTTTGGTAAAGATTTCAAGCAACTATCAACTGCGTTATTTATTCTATCATTAAGTAAAACCTGATTATTATTGGACCTATTAAATAGTGATGAAGCACCAGCTACAACTGATGATGCAAGTACAGCCATAATTACAATAACCAATATTTTTTTGCCACTAATTTTCATAGGAGTGTATATGTATCGATATAGATTTTAATCTATCAAATATATTTATTTATATTGTTTAGCATACTATTGTGTTTAGCTGGCTGCCAATCAGGTTTGGCACAAAAGGTTCTACCGCTAATATATTAGATAATCGACACTGTTGGCATCACTTCGAAACTTGTCTCTTTGACTCAAATCCAAATTTGCCGTCCTAATGCTCAGAGCATTGCTGGTATAAATCCAAATCTCTAACGCTATGGTTTATTTATTCTTGTAAGTGTGCTTATTGGTGGGTAAAGTGTGCTTATTGGTGGGTAAAATGCATATTTTTTATTATATCTTGGTATAAATTCGTTGTTCAATATGTGTGCTAATTTTGTTTGATTTTGGTTTATTGTGTTTGGTTTTGTGTTGTGTCTCCAAAATCAATAACATTTATTAACCTTGTAATTATAGTATTGGATAGTGTATACAAAACCTTGTCTAGTATTAGAACAAGACGAATGATAAAACCAAAATATAAAAAATTAATTGGAATTACAATAGCCATTACAATAGCTTCATTACTTTCATTTTCGACAATTAGCAGAGCCTTTGCAGATAACGTTACGAATG
>DATDNG010000297.1:0-2605 GCA_036518375.1 Nitrososphaeraceae archaeon
TGGGATTTGCTGTTCCCGCAGCTATTGGAGCTCAATTAGCTAATCCTATGCTTCGTCCTATTGTAATAGTAGGAGATGGTGCTTTTCAGATGACTGGCATGGAGATATCAACGATTAGCAGGTTTGCTTTAAATCCTATTATTATTGTATTAAATAACAATGGGTACGGAACGGAACGTCCTATGCTCGATGGCCCCTTCAATGATATATTGGCTTGGAATTATTATCGTATTCCCGAGATATTAGGTCATGGCAAAGGTTTTGTCATACAAACAGAAGACCAATTGGAAGGATCTCTCTTAGCTGCTGAAAAAATTTATTCTAAAGAACTGTGTATCCTGGACGTACGTTTAGACACACATGATGGGTCACCAGCGTTGCAGCGGCTTACTGAGTCACTGGGTAAAAAAGTGCATCAGGATACCAAATAAACATGGTAGTAATTGGTAGAGTGACAATAGCAAGCATACAAGCATTCCTCTATTATCAATGAACACAACATGTAATTTGCTCATTTACATGTTATTGGATGAACCAGAGAATCAAGAACGATGAGGGGTACTTATTATTATTATTATGATTCAAATATGCCTTGTGATGTTGATGAAACATTGTCAGACAAAGAGCAAGAAATAAGGAGGCTCAAGCTTGTAGCAATGAAATCATATGATGAAAACACTGTTAGAAGAGCCATAGATGCCCTTGCCGTCTACGGTAAAGAAGGAATAAAGCCCATAAATGATATTATTGAAGAGCCTAGTCTAAATGAATCGATGAAACAATATGGTTTAAATGCTATTCAAAGAATAAAAATATTTGATCCCTTTAAGCCTTAGAAACTACCACTTCCAGTATATCACAGAATAAATCTCAGGATATGCAACATGAAATGAAACCGTTATCAAAGTTATCATCCTATTATGATACAAGGAGAGCAATAGACCGAAGATGGATCTTGAAGGTAATAACGTTAGCTCAGAAAAACATAGTCCTGAATTTGATACGGATTCTATTAATCAAGCTGTAGAGACGGCAAGCAAAGATCATGGTTTTATCAATAGTGCTATTAATTTGATAAGAGAAATGAAATTTCCAGCATTTAAGAAGGACATTATTTCTTATGTTAAAAATGTTAATACAGATCGAGATATAGTGGCGCTTTTTGAAAGTCTCGATGGATATATACAATACAGAGATCTATACCATGTACAAAAAGCACTTGAGGAAAATAACCCCGAAAGGAAAAAAACCTACCAAATGACTGATGCCAGCCGTGAGCAGCCGGCAGCACGTAAAAGGGCCACAACAATTGATGGCAGTATAAAAGAAAGGGAAGTGCAAGGTAAGGCAGAAGAAAGAAAAGATTATCCTGAAGTGCCTCCTTCAGCCATGTCGAATTTTATATGCAATACATGTGGTAAACAATTTCAAAATCAAAACGATCTAATACAGCATCAACGCTTCGAAGGAACTGAAAAAAATACTGATGTCAGTAAATAAAGGACAGAAGGCTCATCTTCCAAAGGCAGTTTTAACAACTAAATTTGCGAAATTGTTAGTACAAAACTGATCATTGCTTAAATAAACGTGCCAGTGCAATACTTTTCAGTACTTCTAGAATTCAGGCATTCTCACTTGGAAAAGATGTTGTGTGTATCAACACTTTCCGATAAAGTTCAACTTCCAATTATTTTCTTAAACTTTGAACCACATGAGGGACAAGCAATTTCTTTGTGCTTTGTTCTACAGTTAGCACAGTAATAATTCTTATTGATTGAACTGCCACGAAACATAGAGAACAACATTGGTGAAATTAAATCAAAAATGTCGCCTCTTTTGTTTTGACTTAAGATCATTACGTTGTTGCTCTTCCTTTTATATGCGAGTCTAACCAAAATCAAAATACCTATCACCACGGCTAGAGATATAACGATTGGTAACACCAATACTGCGACAATTCCGATACCAATGCACATTAGGAGACGCATGGCAAACTTCTTGCTATTGTATTGGCGGACCATGTTTCTAACTCTACCTGCTAATTCCATATCACTAGTAATATCACTAGAGATATTTATATATTTCTAACATGCAAATTCTGATGCAAAGCAGGGTTATTTTCTACGATACCAAGCTTATTAACGTGTAGTTTACTACTAGTTGTTATTTCCTTCATCGATAAGGACAGCCCTAGCACTAGTTAAGATCTCAATTAATTTGCTATTATTATCATTATCACTAGACTTTATCCTATCTAATAATATTTCAATCGCTTTAATTACTCCTACTCTTATCTGATTTATTGGAATACTCATCTCTCCGTTATGTGCTCTTATTAGCGGGAGAAAATCGTGAATATTGTAATTAAAAAATCTCGATCTTTGAAGGTCATCAATTTGTAACTTCAAAAAGTGTGTAATAATCGTTGAAGTCAAGGATAGTCCTAGGATTTCATTTCTTAATGAATTTACGTGTCCTTGCAAAAAGTACGTCTTATGATTTAAATAAACTAAACCTGATGACATGCTTTGATTATACATCTCTAAATCCTGTTTTTCTTTCCTTAATGAGATTATCTCATTATTCATTTTATCGTTTTCTTCAC
>DATDNG010000298.1:0-2176 GCA_036518375.1 Nitrososphaeraceae archaeon
TTCTATTGTAGATGGTTTGAGTACTATGGTACTTGAAAATAATAAGAATAATGTGGTCAAAATTTTATCGTGGTATGATAATGAATGGAGCTATTCTTGTAGGTTGGTAGACCTAGTAAAGTTTGTGATAAGAAAGATGCAGCAACAGCAACAGCATCATTCTGTATAATGTCAAAACATCCGTAAAATATTGTTCCGGTATCTGAACAATGAACCAGTACAAAATATAATTAAGCAAGTTTCAGGCTTTCCAGACTAATTGAACCCTGATACTACTGACGATTATCTTGAGGAATATCAAAAGGTACATCGATGAAGGTTGCCACATGACAGAAATATGATATCATTAGTCATTGTAGTTGATGAATATTTCTTGCTTGTACGTATCTAAAGCAAATCAGTTCAATGCTCAATCAGAAGTAGCATCAACATAGGCCTTCGTTTTTCTAACTATTAATAAATCAGAAAGGACTAGTATTACTATTGATACTATTGCGATCATGATAACAGGGTACATAGGATGTAATAATGGTTTAATGTATATACTATTCATAACACCAAATAATGCTTGAAAGTTATGAAATACTATAGCTGCATAGATATCTCGTCCAACGAAGTATACTATACTAGTTAGAGCTCCAGGATACATTAGAAACAACACCATGTTAGGTTGATTAAAAGGCGGACTATGAGCAAAATGGTATATGCCAAATAATATTGTAGATACTGCAGCTGCTAAAATAATAGACATTACTTTCTTAGATTTACGCTTAAAAAAAGTCGATTCAAAGGCAGTTCCTACTAGAGCCCAACATATTACGACCTCTGCAATAGATCCAGGCAAGGTTTGCGAGAACACATTTAATAAGACTAGTGGATTTAAAGACGCTGGTTTTTGAATTATAAATAGTGCAAATCCTATTAAACCAGCAATAACAATTGCAACTATGACCCTATTAACCGGAGATTGAAATCCGAGTTGTTTTGGATTTACAAACCGGTTCAATATAAATGGCTTAAGTAACCATATTGCAATAGCTGTACCTATTATCATATTTGCAATTAATGCATAAATCAACCGTCCTAATGGGTCAGGTTTTTGTAAAAGATGGATCCTCCCTTCCAGCAAATATGTTGCTGATATCCAGACTAGATATATTGCAATAGCAATTGTGATAAGTCTAGTTGGTGGTATTGTGGACATATCAGTACCAGAGCGAATAGGTAATGATGACTAAAAACATGTAAATTCCTGAAACTGCACAATACTGTGTGTGCTATTGATAATTCTGGATCTTCCTGGCTCCAAGCCTTAGTCCAATCTGCTCAAATCTGGCCTCTTCTCCTTCTTTGAGCCTTGCACCACCTTCCTTTTCCTTCATACCAAATACTATCGCTGACTCACGAGGCGCTATAATCTGAAGGCCAAGCTTCTTTAATTCCTTCTCGATGAACTTGGCTGCGCTACCCGACATACGTGAATCATACTTTGTATCAAATGAAGCCATATTTTCTAGATAAATCAATGCCTTTGAGCTTTGGGAGGAACTTTTTCATTGATTTGGATGCGCTAAGAAAATGAGTTGGAGCACCAATACAAATCAGATTGCATTTTGTCAGCAAATCACTGGTCACATATTCTGTATTTATGCAAACAGTCATGATATTTGAGTGCTTGAGACCAGTCTCAAGTGATTTTGCAATCTTCTCAGTATTTCATATCGAGTGTCGAAGATAACTGCTGCATTTGCAATATGGCTTCTTTCATTTTTGGTTATACCACTGCTACTGACTATGGAGGTTTTTTCATAGTCATTTACCATATTAGAGCTGGACATATATGCAATCATAGCTATCAAATATGTATCTGATACTTAACGCCTGAGTCTGTAGTGCATTGCAAAGGAGTCTTTGTGCTTTAATATTGCGAAAGCATTTTCATATAATAGGTTTTTTGTAATGGAATATAGCGGCATAGTGGTATCTCACTTCGGTGGGCCAGAGAATCTCTTGCTGGCTCAGGATGATCTTCCTGAACCACGAGATAATGAAGTGCGTATAAAGGTGCTTGCTGCAGGAGTATCCTTTGCAGATGTTCTTATGCGAGAAGGGATTCATCCGGAATCTTGGAATCTTGGAAGAACACCATTTACTCCAGGATGGGATGTTGTTGGCG
>DATDNG010000299.1:0-2122 GCA_036518375.1 Nitrososphaeraceae archaeon
TAAAAATTCAAAAACATTATTCAAAAGGATCATAGTCTTCTTCTAGATAATCTGCATCACCTTGATTAGTACAAAATGTATAAGGCTAACTTTCGCAAAGTAAATAATGGATAAAACTAACTGCTATAAACTGAGTGCTGATGCTAACTCAATGATGATGAATTAAATTTACGTTTTCGTAATTAGAGGAAATGACATCACCTTGTGTAGGAGTGTAATCTACAACAGTGTCCAATCCATCACCACAGTCAAAGAAATCTGCTCCAGGTCCTCCTTGTAATATATCATCGCCAGCGTTACCATATAACCGATCATTTCCAGGACCGCCTACTATTAGATCATCTTGTGTTCCTCCAACAAGATTATCGTTGCCATCTTCTCCAAATAATTGGTTGTTTCCATCTCCACCATATACAATGTCGTCTCCAGGACCTGCAAATACAATGTCATCCCCGTTTAGAGCGGTAATTATATCATTACCACGTAAACCAAAAATAACATCATTCCCTTCACTACCAATGATGTAGTCGTCATTATTGGTGCCACAGACTTCCTGTATATTCATTGTAAATACTTGCATAGGTGGTGGTACGTCTGTTCCCCCAGGTGGTGTCGAGATAGCTTTTATAACATTACCATATCTTATGGTTTCAGCAGCTGGTACTTTGAGCCCGCCACTATTTTTTACTTTGAGCTTTATGCAGGGGTGATTATGAAACTTACTCAACTGACCACTTGAAGAACTCGAAGAACTCTGTGGATCACAGTTTGATGATGTTTTTGGTGCTGAAAAGGTAAGACTAGAACTTGACCTTGAGGCCACACTTGCATTTATGATGTTAGATTCTGTAGTTATACAATTAGACGCGATACTGTTTTTATTGTTAACGTTGTTATTGCTATCGCTGGGTTGAAGAACGTTCTTGTTAAGCTGGAGATTATTAGCGCTTTGACTTTGAATTTGAACGCTGGGCGCAAGGTCCCACATTTGTGCATAGGCAATATGCTCAATACCCCTTCCTAACCCAGAGAGAATGGCTAAAGCCACAAATGCATATAATAGCAAGACAGATTGATTTCTATACATGTTTTAATGAACTACAGCGTGATGACTTTCACTTTTATTATAAGAGATGTGAAATACAGCTAGAATTAATTTCACAATGTCTGTGTGACAGTATAATACATCATCTATTCTATACAGTAGAATACGTCATTCTCAAGCTGATTTTTATTTACGGTTTTCTATGGCAGATCCTTCCTTAAAAATAAGGGCGAATAAATCTATGCTACATTCAACGACCTGCAATATTTTGCATATTTACTTGGGTTCATTTTCTTCAACTTCTTCCCTTTGCTTTGTTTTTATTTTTCTCTCGTCTTGCCCCAGATTCTCTTTGTTGTTGATACTGCTAGATCTCAGGGCACAAGATGATGTTCTTGATGTTGCATCTTGAAAGGAAAAGATATGGTTTTGGTTATCTTCTATCACTTTTGTCGATAAGGAAGAATTTAATGAATATGTGAGTGAAGAGACTAGCAAAAAATAAGAAAGGCTGAGTTATATGTATTTTCAGCTATTGGATTTGCTATGCTGGTCCTGGCTGTATTGTACATCTTCCGTTCTCTGCTACTGTCGGGGTTTGTGTTGATCCTGTAGGGGTAGGACAATTTGGTGTTGCTGGGTAAGCTATGCATGTACCTATTGTTTCGCCTCGTTCGTTGGTATGTTCAGGGAAGGCCTGACCTCCTGCAGCAGAACACGTTGCTCTGTCAGCGGCTGCTTGTTGTGGGCTGCCAATTAGGAAGTCTTCTTCACAGTTGTTATTGGCGTCAGGCCCTCGTGGGGCACTGCTTGAACCGGTAAGAGTAGTGCATGTGAATGTTGGTTCGCCGTTTTGACATAAACCTCCAACGAAGTCAGTGTAGGGTGCATGTGGACATGGATCTACAGGAGGCGTTACTGTTGTAGTACCCTCAGGACAGGTGAGTGTAACTGCACAGGATGCTTCAGCTTGTCTCTGTCTTGCTAGTGCTGTATTATCAATGGTGTTCTCATTAGATGCATCTGAAGCAGAACTCGAATTACTGCTAGCTGTATTTCTATTTGGATTGACATTAG
>DATDNG010000300.1:0-6321 GCA_036518375.1 Nitrososphaeraceae archaeon
AATACCAAATGGATCCTGACAATAAGCTATCTTATATTGTGGTTTAGAGTTATTCACATGTAAAATCTCAGAGCACCGCTTTCCTCCATTATCACAAATCTTTTTACTCAAATCCTCTATGTTAGGGTCAGTAACACAAATATGGAAAATACCAGTCTTCCAATACTCAAATTTATGTTCATTCGCTACGTTTGGCTTTTCTGCCGTCGGATCCTCAAATTCAAATAACTCAAAACCGACTGAATTGCCTGAGCTTAGCCAAGCAACTTGTGCTCTCTTAAAATTATCACCAAATATTCTTTTGAAATTTGATGCGATTAGAGAAGAGTCTTCTGCTCTAATTGTTTCACGTCTGAGAATATTGAAGCCTATTACTTCTTCGTACCTAATTTGCAAATGCAATAACTATTTTTAGGCTGTTATTCTGATGTCGTTCTGATACACCATTTGTCTTTATGTACTGATAATATTCCCCAATCAGGGCTGAATTTGTATTATTTGGAACAGTTGCTATTTTGCTAATGGTCGTTGATAGCGTTGATGGCATAGATTATCTCTTGACCTCAAAGATTGCTTGTATTGTATAGTGCCTTGCATAGGTATATGAACCCATGTAGTTGATGGGCCGAAAGGGAGTTGAACCCTTGACCTTTCGATTATCAGTCGAACGCTCCACCAAGCTGAGCTATCGGCCCGTTGAATCCTTGAAAACAAAGGTTATTTAATCGTGTGGCCTCCATTTTATATTCAATTCAATTTTATTAGTGTCTGACAAAACTTTCTTATTACATTATTGTAGTGACCATGAATAAATCCATGTTTATATGAACTATTGATCGTCTTATTAGCTATTTTGTAATTCTATAATAACATAAACTTTTACAAGAGGGTCTTTGGATAAATAATAATAATGCATTGTAACCCACTCGTGATCTTCTATTAGACCTTTCTGCCCTACTGAATTAGTAAATGATATAATTAAATCTAAATGCATTTAAGACTAGCACGATGCATAGATAATGCAGCTAAATGGCTGAAACAATACGTAATGTAGCCATAATTACTAAATTCAGTAGCATAGAAGCTGAAAGAGCAGCAAGCAGGATTGCAGAATTACTGATAACAAAGGAAATCAAAGTTTATTCAATTTTTCCGTTAATAATTAGTAATACCATGCCTATAAATCCACAAGATTTAGGGAATACTGATCTCGACCTTATTTTTGCAGTAGGAGGAGATGGTACGACTCTAAGAGCATTTAGAATCATTCCACCTAAGACCCCGCTCTTCAGCATGAATGTAGGTGGTAATAGAGGCATATTGTCTGAAGTAGGTATTGATTCCATAGATTTTGCGATCCGTAGTATACTTGTAGGCCAGTATTTTCATGATTTACGCCTTAGGATACAGGCATCTATCAATGGAAACATTGTTCCTCCAGCATTGAATGATATTACATTTACAAGAATAAATTTGACTAGAACTCCGATATTATCTATAAAATTGATGGATGATCAAATAAAGCAGAGAATGGATGGTATTATAATTTCAACTCCTACTGGTTCTACAGGGCACTCTTATTCCAATGGCGGGCCTGTTTTGTATGAGGGTCTGAACTGTTTAGTACTTAACCCCATTGCTTCTCTCAATAGGATGCCTGAATTGGTAGTTCCAATTGCAGATATTGAGATTCTAAGTACTCACGATGCACAGTTAACAATAGACGGTCAAGAAGTATTCAAAGTTACAGCTGGCCAAAATGTAAAGATTTCTCGCTTCTCACAAGATGCACAATTCATCCGTCTCAGAAAAAGAGGCATGAGGCAGCTTGCGAAACTTGGATTCTAGTAAATTCGTATTAGATGCGAGTGCATTTTATACAGGAATTCCATTTCTATCATCTGCAATGTGCTATACTACTACTTTGGTTTTTGAAGAAATAAGACATATAAAAAAATCATATTGTGCATTAGAGGCATTAGTAGATGCAGGCAACCTTAAGGTGGTGGAACCTGAAGAATCATTTCTTACACAAGTCATCAATATTGCAAAGAAAACTGGTGACTATTTTAAACTTTCATCTGCAGATCTTTCTGTACTCGCTCTTGCATTGCATTTAAACTTAACATTGATTTCGGATGACTATGCAGTGGGAAATGTTGCGATGCTGTTAAATATTCCAATAAAGTCTATAGGAACTAAAGGAATATCAAAAGTTAGAAGATGGGTTACGTTTTGTAGAGCTTGTGGCAAAGCTTACGAACCGAATATTATAGAATGCGCACTTTGTGGCAACAAACTCAGACGTAGGTTTAAAACGCCTTCAAATATAAACAATAAATTCTAGATGTATGTCATGTTAATATTCTAATTGTTAATTTGAAATAATTTTCTCTACAGTTTATGCTCCAAGTGACATGCATTCATGTATTCATCTTAGAATTACTCACAAATAATGAAATTGTATTTGCACCTATCTATTAAACCGATCATCCAGATAGAGGGTAGAAGGTGCGTGGAAAAATACCAGTGGGTGCAAAAGGATGTCACCACATTATCCTAAATTTCTCCTGAGAAGATTCTGGACGCGAATAGTAAATATTATTAATTATGAATAAATATAAATACAGTATCAGTGATGGGAGCTTTCTTCTTTAACGTAGCTAGTTCGTTTCTTACGTATTTCCCATATACCTAAAATGATAAAGGCTGCACCAATAGCCAAAATAAGATAAGAAGCTGGCAGGATTGTGGCCCATACAGAATTAACCATACCCGCATAAATGAACAAAATAGCTAGAAGAGCTAAAGCAATTCCTGTAATAGTTTCGCCGTTAATTCTTTCCATACATATGTAGATCAATATCTATCCTATAAATATTATTTAAATAACTGTTCATAATCTCGAGTAATGATAAATGCGATGTAACGCGTGCATTTTGTTGTAATGTATTATATGTGTATTTGATATATAGTATTATTCAAAATATTGCATGTCGTCGGATGTAATCATGGGAGTAGAGATATAGGTTTCTTGCAATTGATTTTCAGCCCAAACCTGCCAATGGCTTGACACTTATTGTTAATTTAAAACTTGTCAGGATATCTTTACATCTATTACGAATGGTGACCTCTGTAACACCTGCTAGACTTGATACATCCATCTGCAAAAGATTAACTCCGAGCAACACTGCTGCGATGTAGATGTACGCCGCTGCCAGACCATTTGGAGCTTTACCGTCTGCGAGAAAATGATCATCAGTTTTATGTGCTAGATCAATTGCCAATCTCTCCACCTTTGTATCAATCTTTGCCATATTTGCAAGTTTAGCGATGTATTGATCGATTGCAAGCATTACTGGAATTGGTGTAGAGTGTAAAGGGTATGATGATGACGATGACGATGTTAGCTGATAAGGAGAAGGAGGGAAAGATAAGTGTGAAGGTGAAGTAGTTGCATTTGAAGCTGCTGTTACAGTTTGCTCTGTAAAGACACCCATCTCCATAACCATCATTCTATAATATTTTGATGCAAGTTTCACGCTAGACTTGTCGTGTTCAGCAATGCCAGTTGCTTTAACGATTTCATCTAGTGATCGTACTACTGAGCATCGTTTACATGCCAAATAAATTGTTGCTGCTGCCATACATGTGATAGATTTTCCCTTTGCTTCACTTTTGTTTTCAAAATTTCTATAAAGCATCGCTGCTGTTTCAACTAGTGTCTTTGGAAGTGTCATTGCAGAACAAGTTTCGTTAATTTTAGATAGAACATTCGAGAGTCTTCTTTCTTTTGGAGAAGCAACTCTTATTCTTGAATGCCATTTGCGCATATTATTTATTTGCTCTGCCATCTCATAATCAATTGATTTGCCACTATAATCTCTTGAGCCAAAACCAATTTCAGTTCTCAATCCATAATCATGTAATGAGAAACTTGTAAATCCGCTGGCACGTGTATTCCTTGTCTTTTCCTCAAAGTCAGTTGAATTTGATTCTGGACCATAATCATCGATCTGATCCATTACTACGCATCCACATTTTTGGCAAATGTATTCTCCCTTACTATAATCATGAATAAGACCAGAGGCACATTCAGGACATTGAGTATAATATTCTGTTGATGTCATACCTATTGCTCCGAAATTTATGTCATCTACTACTATGCATAGGTCTGTGTTTGCTGGTTAAATTGTGCGAACTCAGCAAGGTTTTGGGTAAACATCTAATATATCTATCTATTCTTGGTTTTGGGCAAGACCCTAAGCTCGAATGTAAAAATATTGTAGTAGCAATATTGGACATTTAGAAGGTAGGGATGGTTACTGTATTTATTTTGGATAGTTAGAAGAATTTACTATAGTTGAAAACAATTCTCAATCACATTATTTTCAGTAAAGAGATTCTAATAACTGAATTTCATTAATACCACGTCAAAATACATAAAAATGCTTGATTATAAATTGTTTATATTTATCAGATTTACAAAAGTTGACCATCAAATTTATTATTAAATTAGCATATACAAAACATGAATTGGCCGGACGATAATATGTCGAAATATACTCTGTCATTTTTTGCTAGTTTGTATAATTGGAGAGGTAACGTTGTCTAGAAGACTTGCAGTCTTTGCTTTCTGGCTCCTTGGGTTCGGAATGGGATCCATAGGATATTTGTCGCTGCCAAGTATCGCATCTTGGTTTTCAGAATATGTGCCAACCTTCCTAAACCAATCAGTGATTGGAGCATTGGTAGCTGGAATAATAGGTTCAGCAGTAAGTACATTTACTGTAGTAACGTGGGCCAATAGAACAAGCTAAACGTATTCTTTTTTCATATCATTTTAATTATTGAAGTACGATATGCAGATCTTCTTTTCATATGAAAAGAAGAAAATCATCGCATATCCTCTGCGTCAAATGGTTTTTGTAATGAATGCAACATATATAGCATCTTTTTTATATATTTCTGCTTTGATGGAAGTTCATTTAATTTCCTCTCGTAAAACCTTGTTAAATGATCTATTAAATAGCTTATTTCTTTTTTTGATGATGATGATGAAAGTATCATCGCATACCAATATTCTATCAATGCATCTTCACCATATGTATCCTCCAACTTTGCTAAGAATACAAAATTGTAATGACATTTTCTACAGAGTCCAGCATGTGCGTCTACATACGACTTTGCTGCAAAGTGTCCACACTTAGATTTCATTAGCCTTCACGTTACTCTACAATGAACATTTATGATATTTGAATCATGTGGATACCATTTAACATATTGTTAAAATCGTTATTTATATGGACTTTAAATATAGAAAGTTTCTTCAAGCTCTGCTATTCATATATCTTCAGGCAATTCTTATTATAGTAAGATCCAACCTCTAGATCGTAGTTTTTCAATTAACAACTTGTATTGATACTGTTAGAATAATAATAAACAATATACCATAATACTAAAAACACACGCAAAAAGCATAGAAAGGAAGAAAAACACAATTGATGTAAAGAGAACAATCCCATATACATATTTAGTATGATATTAATAATAAAAAAGGTGGATTATCTATTTCATAGGCATTCTTATTCTTGTTTTTAGCATCAATTAAATGCTATAATGGACTTTGAGTTCCAGAATGATGGGCATGAGTCGCAACATGGTGTGAAGCGTGACCTAGATCAAGGCTTGTACTAGGATTTGTAGTGGGTAGTCCAACAATTGGTATCAGGCTACTGGCAGCATTGGCAGGTAGTCCACTGCTACTTTCTGCAGTTTTGCTTATACCACTCTTGCCTGTATAGCCACGATCATAGCAACTCTTAACATATTCTAAGGTGAGCACTCTGTTTGTTGTCTTAACACAGCTAATGAATTTTGCGAAAGGGCTTGTGGCTCTTGTTGATGTTGATGTTTTACTGCTTGTGGTCTTCACGGTAGCAGCCCAAAAGTGTGATAAAGTTATTCTTTATACGAAGTCTGTTCAACAATATTATAAATAAGATCAGAGTTAATCGACATTTCAATTCTTACGATTATTCATTTTGTGAAGGAAAAGTATTGATCGTATTATATCAATATTCCCATGAGTCATACAGTTCATATTCTGAAGTAAATATTATACCCTAGTTCTCGCTTCTTCAACTGTCGCTGAGGCGTTCATGGTCGCTTGTATCCTATAGCAGTAAAATTTCAATGGCTATTATCTCTCAAAACATCTTCAATAGTAATTGTTAAATCATCTTCTTACAGTTTATTTATATGAATATTCATTCTGAGAATAGGCCCTGGGGAAAATTTGAAAAGTTTCACGAAAACCAA
>DATDNG010000301.1:0-3182 GCA_036518375.1 Nitrososphaeraceae archaeon
ATTGTCGCATCGTCTCTCCATCTACCCGAAAGTAAAGGTATAGAATTGAAATCCTTTTCCTTTAACATCAATTACAATATTATGAGCAGCGTAGTTGTTGTTATGTATAGCTAAATTATACAGCCTTTGTCCGTCAATTCTGAAACTACCATCAGGTGATAGATCCTCGCCTAGTGAATTGTTCGGTATCTTCGCTGCTGATGCTGTAGCTGCTGCTCCTACTACTCCATCATTAAAAACAGATCCTCCACCCCTTCCTCCTGCTATTATATTTACAGATTTTGCATAGTATGTTAAAACTATGTGCCCAGTATCACTTTGTAATTCCATATTATCGGGGTTGTTTTTCCACTTACCTTGAAGGTATACAATGTGAGGTTTAAAATTTGTAGTTGATGGGATTGAGTATGAAACTGTCTGATCTGGTTTGAAGCCTTCAGGATTTCCAAGTGGAGTTCTGGCTGTACTATACCCTATGTATATTTCCGGTGTTGTGTTCTGCCTTAAATCTACATAATACAAACTTCCTGGTTTGATTGGTGTTGTTGGATTTGCATCGAAGCTTATTTCTTTTGCACCCATAAGAGCAGCACGTTCAGCTACTAGCGATTGAATTGATTTTTCTATTTGATCATAACTACCTTCACCTATGTGATCGTATCTTATATATCCTTGAGTATCAATCAAATAAAATCTGGGCCAATAATTATTTCCATATGCATTCCAAGTTCCATGATCGCTATCTAATACTACCGGATATCTTATTCCAAACCTTTGGACCGCATCCTTCACATTGGTATAGTTTTTTTCGAATTGAAATTCAGGTGAATGAACACCAACTACGACTAAACCCTTATTAGAATATTTTTGATTCCAATCGTCAATGTACGGCATAGGACGAATCGAGTTAATGCATGTGTATGTCCAAATGTATAGTAATACAACTTTTCCTCTAAGAGATGAAAGTGTAATTGGACTATTATTATTAGGTGTATTTATGTAGCCACTAATTTGAGCAAATTCAGGTGCCTTTATAAATTGTGACTTGTTAATTTGTTTGAATTGAGTAGTATTAAGCTTGATTGTAGTTATAGTATGATTTTCTATCATTCCAGCTGCCATTACCGGACGATTCATTCCTGTTTGGGCAGCGCTCTTCACATTGGTATAGTTTTTTTCGAATTGAAATTCAGGTGAATGAACACCGCCTACAACCAAGCCTTTGTCTTTTTGTTGTTGTACTGACCAAGCCTGATTAAGGCTAGGATTGTTGAAATATATTGTAAAACTAACGATAACAGAAACAACGACTACTACTGTCATTGCCATTACTAATGTATTAATATTATCTTGATTCATCGTATGTTCCGCTCCTTTGGTTAGCAGTGAATGAGATAATTTCACGCGTTATAATAGTATGATGGGTACATTGCCTTGCATTGTACCTAACCGTTCATCAATGTATTTTTTGATGGATATATTTTTCTTAATTAATAATCCACGAGCTACTTTGCCAGGGAGTAACTTCCAGTAGGACTATCACGACATTGTAAAACGCCGCCCTGTATGATAATGCAATTCTCTGGGACCATTATCTTACTAGCAGATGAAGAAGAAGGAGAGGACGATTGTTCTGCCCCACTTTGCATAAATTTCATCATCTGCGTTTCATTCATTCTACCCATGTCTTTCATTCCTAGCATTGACAATTGCAGATACGCGAGGTTCATTTGAGAAAATGCAGCCGGTACTCTTGGTGACATTGTTGTTGCTGCTGCTTTTATTATTCATCTGCGCTGACATAGCATAAATTAGACCCCACTATCATCAAAAAAGTTATTCATTGCTGGGCCAAAAGTTAATTATGATAATGGTCAACTGAGTCTATGGTTGGCTGAACTCCACTCTCTTTCTTTATCACTTCCAATACTTTTTGCCAGACATGTTTCTCAAATTCATACGCCATTATGCCACCAACAGCTACACCAGCAGCAAGCCCGACAGGTCCTCCGACTACAAGACCTACAGCTCCTGGCCATAAAAGACTACCAAACCATGCTCCAGAAGCTACTTCTACTGCATAATCATTTGGATTTCCTGTTATAGACATATGAATTTCACGTAAAGAACCGACCCACACCTTTGGAGATTTATTGACAGCTACAATACTTCTTAAAGGAATAGCATTCAATGTACCTTTATATTCTGAAACTATGTGTAGATCTTTTTGATCTTGTAGCAGCTGCTTTATGCTATTGTATAACTTGTCTAAATCTGTATTCAATCCTCTATAGTGTTGTACTTTGGCCACAAGCCAAGTTAATTGTGGATATATTTAAACCATAAAAGATGAAAGCTTTGATATTTGATCTTTTACCTCTTCCATCATAGTGTAATAATAAGCCTTGACCTATCTTGATTGTGATCGCGCATGACCCCAATTAACGCGTAGTCAATTGACATCCTGATAAACGGTAGAATAACATAAGAATAACATTGTGACTAGTACTGCTGGGTTATAGGTTCATCATATGTATGTGAGTGCACTGAGAGCCTGGCTTTGTTCTAAATAATCTAGATTGTTGCTGTATTGTTGTTTTTAAACTAATTCTCTGCTTTAGGTCTTTAAAGGTCAATTGTATAAATAACAACATGAATCATATGTTACCAAGAATGTTCAAGTTATGGAAGATAGAATCCGCGCACTCATCAATGATTGTCCCCAACCAGTAATATCGCAATATTGCTTTGTAAACTACATACGTTGTCATTCTTCTACTAACTATACTGGCTAACATAAGTACGTCAACTCTATTAGCTTGTTTAACCTCTTGCTAAAGCTCATCGAAATTATACGAAATTATGTTAGTTAGTATAGTTGCCGCATATAGATGTGTATCATTGGACACTATAATGAATGGACAAACTAGGCTGGTAATCATTGCTTTTATGACAGCATTAGGACTATTAGCTATTGTAGCTGTAAGAAATTAATAGCATATCATCTTAACAACATGCTGAAGCTGTATCAAAGTCTTCAAAATAAAGTCTGTAGTATTCGACACCGAAAACAAGAGATTCGCAAGCTATGCAAAGACGAACAACGGAACTAGCTGAGGTCGAGAAAATGCAAATCAATAATTGTGCAGCAATTATATTCTAATTAAGCGGATGGATACACT
>DATDNG010000302.1:0-3084 GCA_036518375.1 Nitrososphaeraceae archaeon
GGTGTTTTACTTACTTTCCGGTTTACCACATATCTTTGCAGAGCAGTACAGCTTTAACCAAATCGAATCCATTAAACCACTTTTTGTATCATATAGCATAATCGGTTTAGGGGTGCTAGGGATTTACTTTTTAATCTCAAATAGAGCTTAGTAGAAGTAAGAATAATAATAACAACAATGCTGTTAATACATCAACTGCCTTCAGACAAACTTTGTCACCAAAATCAACGAAAATTGTTGCTAAATTATCAGGTCTTTGCTATCGGTTCATTTGCGGGTGACTTCTTTTGCTAAGCACATCTAGAGATGCGCCGATCTTGGTTAAGATCGACGGATGTCTATAAGTGATGCCTGTCATCAAGGTTCCCAGTTTTATTTTAGAAGTTATTCCAGCTAGAACCGCAATGGTAGTCCAACCTTCTAGCATGGGTTCTTCTGATTTTCCTACTCCTGGGATCTGATGGAAATGATCCATCACCCAAAATGAATCAAAGCCGGGATTTTCTGCTTTTGTAACAAGATTGTTTAAGGTATCAGCGATCTGAGAGGTACTTGATTTTTGTAGTCGAAACTAAAGAGGGTGTTGTAAGCCAAATTGCACATTATGGCTTACAGACATGAAAGATATTAATGAAGTGGGTAGCAATTATATGCGTACTTGGTTTTTCTTTTATTTCTATCATCAGTATGTAGACAGCA
Organism: Nitrososphaeraceae archaeon; assembly: GCA_036518375.1. GTDB lineage: Archaea > Thermoproteota > Nitrososphaeria > Nitrososphaerales > Nitrososphaeraceae > Nitrososphaera_A. The sequence goes on from DATDNG010000302.1 coordinate 700, forward strand.
AAAATATACCAACCTTGCTTGATGACCTTTCTGTTTGGAAAAAATCACCACCTTATTTTTGACCAATAAGATCATCATTCAGAAAAGTAAAGTATAGTATTATTTTCATTAACGTGTTAACTTTAATCTTTTTTTACTGCATTTTCTGCTTTGGACTTGTTTTGCGAACTATTTCGTTATTGATAAAGTCTTCAAATGCAGGAGAAAACCATTTTTCTAATTCAAGGTCACTTTCCCAATATTCCCTTATTTTGCCCTGTTCAAAACAATTTCTCATCCTACGTAGCCACTCGGTCCATTCATTGTTGCTTACTACCTTTCTTTGATACATGTGATATGCATGCGCAAAGGTATACAAAACATGATACGTAAATGCAAATTCTTCTGTCAGGTCGGAGTCATTATTGCTGAATATCTTCATTAGCTGTGGCTTTCCAATTGCCAGCCGAGTAAGCTCATTCGATTTATCATCCAAGTCACTTAGAACCTTTGTTTCTATATCTGTTGAGAGCTTTTGCATTTGCTTTCTTGAATAATAAAATGACACAAGCAAAGTGGCAACTATTCCAGTCGCTTCACCCATAACAAAATAGTCGACTAAGTCAAGTTCTGCCATACTTAAAGAAGTAACGAGTTTGTAATAAGCTGCGTGGTAATTAGTTAGTTGGGTTCTTTTTCCTAATAGTAATATCAAACAGTCTACAGCACAGCAGCATTTAAACAAATTTGAATACACTTCAATTAATCCATCTTTTTATGTAATACTCACGTAGTTATCTATATGACATTATATATGGTCAAAGCCAGACCAAGAAAGGAGCTATTACAAAATCTACAAAAGGGTTTGAGCTCTGGCAAGATATCTAAAATGAAACCATTTGGACATGCTCTTCAATACAGTCTTGAAAATGCCAGGATCAATGACAACGAGAATTCGGATTATGCAATATGGGTAGAGGAAGACTATTGTTCACCACCATTGGCTATGGAAAGAGAAAGTGTGCTTGATCAATATTTTAATGATATTGAAGTGGTTCGTGTGGAGTCAGAAGAGGAAGGATGGAATATGATAAAAGAGAAACCGAGTCTTTGGAATAAAAAATAAGACAGATACATATGTCGTCATTGTAGTCCTCATCATCATCAAGAATAACATCATATTCTTTGAAGTATTACTAAGATGCATATTCATGAATAACAGAGAATCACGATAAAAAAGCCATGGCACTCATAAAGAGCTCCAACCATTTAAATCGTCGAGAAATACATCAGTTTAGCAATGTATAGAATATTACACTTTTTGGTTGAAGTAATTATATAGATTATTTTTATACCTTTGGTCTATGATATCAGAAAATGTCAATAGGAGAATCGCAATCCGCAGTAGGTAATAGTTCGTCAAATGTTAAAGGATCTGTCTCAAAACAGCAATCAATATTCCTTCTCTGCGACAGATGTCACTGGTGTACAACTTACATTGATAAAGCCCGGCTACCTCCCGATAATAAATGTCAACAATGTTCTAACACGGATATGCTATCAAGCTTTCCCGTACTATCCAACGAATCATTTTCTTTTAATTTCAGTGAAAAAAGAGGAGCAGAACTAGAATTTAAACCTAGGAAAACAATAACTAAATGACCAGCTGTCAATATTATACAATCATCATATACAAACATCGAGACTTGGAGTTTACAATCTAAGCTTGTAATATCGGAATTTTCCCCTAATCGTAATATTATGCGGTAATAACCCACGCACGCTAGCTAGAATAACAGACTTTGCATCGATCTCATCTGACCAATTAAAATACGTTCTGGATTTACAGATAACGTAATTATTCTCTTATGTAGTTCCATACATAACATTATTAGCTCTGAATTTGAACAATAAAGTATAAGCAAAAATGGCTAGATGTTCAAACGAGCAAGTAGCAAAGATATTGGCTAGTGGAGGAGTCGTAGAAGGAAGAGCTAAAGAACAAGACGCAGAATTAAACAGAAAGATCGCTCTAGTGACTGAAGGTTTTTCTACCGCAAACAAATATTGTGAACTAGTCTTAAGTGATAGAAACAGATTATCTAAGGAAAATGCTCTGACTGTTTGCGATTATATGATCGCAATGAAGAGAGAGGTTAATCCCAGGCTAACAACCATAAGTACTACGATTCAGTTTCTATCAGGGCTTTCAAAGTTTGCTGGTGTAGAAAAGAGATTTGAAGATATGATGACGACAAGTACAATACTGTTATCCTACCTGGATAGTTGCCGCAAGCCGGAAGATAAAGACCCATTGCACAAGTGGATTGCAAGCTACAATGTAAAATGTATAATATTATCCCGCTTTTTTAAGTGGCTTTATTATTCTAACATTGGTGACCCAAA
>DATDNG010000303.1:0-8546 GCA_036518375.1 Nitrososphaeraceae archaeon
ATAGTCAATGCTGGTTTGGGCGAAATTTTTGTGGCAATCAAAGGCATGATGATTGTACTTGGGACGTTTTACGTTCAGACAGGAGTAATCTATCCGTCTGCAATCTTTATCGGTGCTATTATTGGAATTTTGTCGGCATCTGTTCTGTTTGTTAATTCGTTTCCTGACTATGATGCAGATAGGTATACTGGTAGACGCTCGCTTCTCACAATAATAGGGAAGCAAAAAGGTAGCCGGTTATTTCCAGTTCTCGTCTTGACTCCATATATTTTGATCCTAGCGGGCATTCTTCTTGGATATACAAAATTTGTATCTTTGGTTTGCCTCGCCTCCATTCCATACGCTATTAAGGCCATCAAAGATATAGATAAATACGAAGATCTCAATCAATTTGTGCCTGTTATGGCGGCAACCGTTATGTATGCCAGGGTTACAGGGCTTGTCTTGGCTATTAGCTTATTATTGTAAGGAGTTATTTCCATAATTATGATCTGTATTCGATTGCGCAGTTTACTTTTCAAGAACAATGAGATTGCTTCATGTCACTAATATGAACATGTTTAGCTTCAAAGTTAAAGATCTCAATGTAGCTCATGCTCAAACGAGGCCTAAGTACAAACAAGAAGAAAGTTCAAGCAGCATAATTTGAGGCATTGACCATTTCTAAAGTTCTGTCATCGTAAGAGGGATTCTTTGAAAAGCATATTTTTATTTATTTTTCTTGGAACTTCATCCTCGATTAATATGCCAGCTAAGTTCCGTTCACGGGGAATCCATACAAAGAATGGCTTATTTTCCATGTTATCTATGATATTGAGAATTTGAATTGTAAGTAGTCTAGCTATACTACCTTTACGCATTTGTACTTTTCTCTGGATTAAATCAACTACACTTTCAGAATCTGAATAGACAATGTTTTGTTTTGAATTTCTAACCGTGTTACTATTCAATGCATAAATAATAGCCATAAATTCTGCCTCTACTGAATCGAGTCCAAATTTACTGCGGATAAATTGTTCTTCATTAGTTTCCGGGATATAATATCCATAAATATTATGAGGTACACCCGAAGCATCCGTGTAGACTGTTACCATTATTTTAAATTACCTCTGATCTCTATCTCTCATTTCCAAATATGTTAAGGTTTCTCTCTATGTTTGAGATGGTTCTCAATAAGCATATTATAACAACAGCGGCGGTTAACAATAAATTAGGGCTCAGTTAATTTTAGAGCCTAAATTAGTCAAAGAAAATATAAATTGAAGCATAAAAGATGGTTCCTAAATTTGCCCTCATGAGACGTCTATTCGTTAATTATTTCCTGTTTGACCAATCTGGTACATAATTTAAGATGCATCTGCTCTTCCTTTAAAATTGTTAGTGTCATAGTGGAGAACTTTCTGTCTTTAACTTTCTTTGCTATTTCACTTAGAACCTATAATGTATTATCTCCCGCCTTCTGCAAGGCATAAGAATTCTATCGCCTCAGAAGAGTCAGCTTGATCTCCAACACATATTTCCATTATTTAATATATCTTTTTTTCAGTTTCGTTTGCCTTGGATTGAATATGATTGGGATCTAATTCTCTTGACTTAGACAAAGTTTGAACTAATTGTTCAATCTGTACTTGATGATTGTTAGCCTCTTTCTTCATGCTTTCTGGCCTTTCATTCCATGCTTATTCAATAATCCTTTTGATTCAAATTCCTCAACTGCTTTTTGCGCAGCCATCTCCAAACCAAGGGCCTCACCTATTTTTTCTTCAAGTTTCTGCTTATCAACCATAAATGTTACACCTCATCAGTGATATTTATAAAGGAATACGCATGCTTTTATTTTGCTGTTATGCCCCTGATAATTTGGTTGCTGCAAGTATGTGTGCGCAATCGCCACAGAAAGACATCATACCGTTTCCACAGGAGATATAACTTCAAGGAGCATTAATTTCTATGATCCTCTATATTTTTATGTAATCTATCAATGTTTTTTCTCCGCTAATTTATTATCTTGGATGTACGTCCTAGGCCATTGAAAAAGTTTACCATTAATGAATTAAAAATAATGACACCTGTCATTTTTTTTATAATACTCCTCGTTTCTATTTCTTTAACCAATTCTAAAGCAATTCCACAGCAAAACGCAAATAAGATACAAACTAAAATTTCATCGTCTACAATGAATCATGGTAACGCTGCAAAACATTCAAATGTCTTCTACGCGTCTACTACTTGTCCAATTGATAGAAATGCTCCAAACATAACTGCCACAAACAAATACAGTAAATCAAATATATTTTCAAATTCTGGGGACGGTAACAATGATCATCTTGTTCAAAAACATGTCACAACAACTTGTAATATTACTCAATTCCTTGGTTTCTCTCAGTCAGGAAGTACAATAAAACCCGGGCAATATCAATTCCTTTGGGTAACTGCGCGCGATTACGGTGATATTCCCTTTAAATTTCCCATGCCTTTGGAAGATATGAATAATGATAATTTGATGGGCTCAACCCATTCAAAGTCCAAAGAAAGCCCTCATTTAAAAAATGGACTTCTATCAAACGCAAAATCCACACAGGAACAACGAACCATACTTAAGGCTATGCTCATCCCGGATAATAAGATTGTTAAAAAAACAAAAGTAGTAGATTCCATCAAGAATTCAACTATCAGCATTGAAGACGCATCATCACATGTCAATTTAGCAAGTAACAATGGAAGCAAAGAAATATACAGGCCACAATTTGATCATCAAAATTATCCCATCAGCTATCAGATTACCGGCGCTGGAAATAAAATAAAAGATTTCAACGTTGAGAAGGATAATACCACCATCATAGTACATATTACATCTCGATCAAATGGAAAGTTGACGGTTCAGCTTCCAGAAAACTCCATGATAGATTTCAAAAAATCGAAAAATAAAAACCAAGAAGATTCCTTTGCCGTCTTCGAAGACGGACAGTATTATCAGGCTTTCAACGAAGCTGAAAATCTTCATGGTGTACGGCAGGTAATGGTTTATTTTGAGAAAGGTACGGAACAAATCGAAATCTTAACTAGTCACACATCTCCAGAATTCGGTTTGACATTTCCGATTGCTTTTTCGTTGACGGTTATATCTTTAATGATAACCAGGTTGTATTTTCTGCGATCTGTCAGAAAAAAAATGTCATGATGTGTATATGCATTTAAGCAGCGAACTCTTGTAAATTTCTAATATTAAAATTCCAATCGAACTTCATGGGAAGGGTAAAATGAAGGGCGTATCTTTTTGTATGATACTACTCTTTGATGCTTTCCCTTGAGATACTGGATCCAGACCACTCTTGTATGCGGAAGAAACACTGCTTGATTGTATGCAAGTTGAGTTAGCATTGACGATGCAGGAATCTACCCAAGCATAAGCTGATGTATACACAGCAGACAAAAAGCACACCGAAATATATAATATAAGTGTTGAAGATGTAATCGCTGTAATCATATGAACCCTAGCTGTAATCAACTTGTACCGCCGCACAGTATATTTGGTTTGGCGAAGTTATTGTTGTAACCATATACTAATATATTGTAATGTAAATAACCACTATTTCTTCTGACAGCTTGCTATGTATTCGCCACGTTCTGTTGCCCGAATAAGCCCTGTGTATTATGTAATCATGTATTTCGTACTTAGGGCCGTATCTTGTTCCTCAGAGAATATATACATAAAGGAAATAATAAACTGATAGCAAATATGAGTAACAGAAGCAAGCAAGAAGATGAAGAAAAAGTCAAGCAATTGAATCGGGAAATAATGGTTGTTTTTGAGAAACGTGATGCACCTTTTGGATATGCTTCAGCAGCTTTATTGAGCGTGTTGTATTTTATTTCCGAAAAGCATGTAAAAGTTCATCCAGAAAATAGAAGTATGTTAGTAGATTACTTCCGAAAAGAATTTGATAGATTTTTGAACAAGCTGACTGAATAATAATAATAATAATAAGATTCTTGATAAGAGCAGATATCTAGCGCGTTGAGTATCTTCAAGTCAATAACAGTACTCGGATACTCAATATTTATTTGAGTACTCAGTAGTCTAACTGCATAATTATTAACCCATGAGAAGTAGTTGTTAATAATTAATAATAAAACTTTATATTGTTAATAAACCTGAGCATGGCTATGAATGAACCAGTAAAACAATCTGTTGCACTATTAGTTGCTACTCTTTTGTCTGTGACTGCAAAAATTAAGGTTTCGACTATTCTCGCGGAGAATATATCAGCCCATACTAACCATATTCTCTCTTAAGGTAGGTCTTCTGTGCAACACGTAGCCTCTCCGATAGCTACTATCAAAGATGTGACTTATAGCTATAACAGCAATCCTTCTTATTTTGTTTTAGATAGTATCTCATTTACGGTAAATGAAGGTGACCTGCTAGGGATAATCGGTCCCAATGGTGCGGGGAAGAGTACGCTATTTAGGTGTATGCTTGGCTTAATACAGGATTATACAGGCAGTATTACGCTATTTGATTATGACGTTCGAAAAAACAAAAACATTCTTCAAAAAGTTGGATATATATCACAAACAAGATCAATTGAACAAAACTTTCCTGCAACAGTAGAGGAGGTTGTTTCGCTAGGAATAATTGGAAAACGGAATGGGGGATCGCCATCGAAAAACAAGGACAAAATAAGTTCTGCAATCGAGATCGTCGACTTGACCGAGTACAAGGATAAGAGAATTGGCGAACTATCAGGCGGGCAACAGCAGCGCGTACTTATTGCAAAATCCATAGTAAATGATCCTCTGTTGTTGATCCTAGATGAACCGACCACTAGTGTTGATCAACAAACACAAGACAAATTCTATGCTCTTATACAGAAGTTAAATCATGATAAGAAAATATCTATAATATGGGCTTCCCATGATTTGAATGCGGTACATAAACTGGCAAACAAGGTAGCGTGTATAAATAGAAATATGTTCTTTCATGGTGATACTCCTGAATTCTTCGAAAACCAAGAACTCTTAAAAATGTATTCTGAATCAGCTATGCAAGCACATATGCAATTTCATTTCTCTGCAAAGCATAATAATAATATTAATAGTAGAGAAAGCTTAAACCATCATGATATTTGAAATTCTGCAATATGGTTTCATGCAACGTGCTTTAATCTCAGGAGTAGCCGTAGCTATCACTTGTTCAGCAATAGGCCTGTTTCTGGTTTTGCGGCATCAATCATTATTTGCTGATGGCCTCTCGCATATGGCATTTGGTGGAATAGCCATCGGGTTATTTACAAATTTATATCCTATATGGACTGCTCTCATAGTCTCTATCCTAGCAGCTTTAGGTATCACTAAGTTAAGAGAATCTACAAAAATGCCTCCTGATGCCGCTGTCGCGGTATTGATGTCTACCGGACTAGCAATAGGGGTCGTGTTGATTGGATTAGCTGGTGGATTTACACTTGACTTGTATAGTTTTCTATTCGGGAGTATTTTGTTAATAAGCATTCAAGATCAGGAAACAATTTTGTTAGCGAGTGCTGTCATATTGTCGATATTATATTTCTTTTATCAAAAACTAATATATGTCGCCTTTGATGAGGAACAGGCAAAAGTCAGTGGGATAAATGTTTCAAGACTTAACTACCTTTTCATTATACTAGCAAGCATATCTGTAATTGTATCGGTACGGCTGGTAGGCGTACTGCTAATATCGTCACTAATCGTAATTCCAAACATCACCGCGATCATGTTTGGAAAAGGCTTCAAAAAAACCGCACTGATATCCATTTCAATTGCCATTTTGTCCGTACTTCTTGGCATAATAATTTCATATGTTATGAATCTGGCTCCTGGTGGAACGATTGTCCTTACATCCGTAACTGCTTATCTTGCTGCTATAAGTACAAAGTATTTCAACAAGAAAATTGTGATGTGGCATGAAGTTACAGGACAAAGCAGAACAGTTCAATAGTCCTAGAAAAACGGTCTCATACAATCATGGTAGTATTGAAGCTAAAATTATCTACTTGCCGATTGTTGTATTAGATCAATGTTATTGACAGCGTTTGTATTAACGATTGCAATGCTGTTTTGCAATAAATAATATTGATCAGGAGAGAGGATCACCGGGTCTAATGATTGAATTTATTTTACAAAACAGATCAGTCCCTTCTTTTCATTAATTGTATTTGTATTCGTTGAAGCATTTGCTGTATTGATGTTCTATCGGTATCATGGTTTGCTATATAGAGATGATTATTTGTACTGATAGTCGATGGATATTGTTATGACAGATATTGTTATGAATTTACTTTATGTATCAAACATCTACTAGTGTATATGATTACATGATTATCGGGTCATCATATTTTATTTAATTATTGAACTTACTTGGCACCACTGACTGTTTACACGGCTTTGTATAAATAATGTAAATCGCATTACTCACTCGCTCACGCGATTTCAGTAACTTGGAGACATTTTTTTATTGGTGATTATTTTGCTAGTTTATTCAATGCGGCTTAAATATGAATCTTTAGTATTAGACGCTGACATAAACACTTGAATAAATCCATTATTGTCAAAGAAAAACAAGTTGTAATTCTTGCTAGCATAATGGTGCTGGCTATTATATCATTCATTTCTTTTTTTTCAATACCTGTAGTACATGGGTTAAGACCGGAAGCAATACACTCAGTGCAGCAATCAGTTACACCTCATGCAAAGCTTCTCTATAATAATCAAAGTTATGATATGTCTCCATTTGTTTCTGTTAGCAACGGCCAACTGAACAAGGTTCAATTGCCCAGAGATGGAGAAAATGTTGCTCAGGCATTACCATTAAAAATAAAGCAAGGCGATACAATAGGTTTCAAATTCAGCAAAAAGCCTCTGAAGGTAAGTGTTTTTGCGATTGATTATGAGGCTCAACCATCTGAGCTATATGGGCTCAAGAAAATAGGCTCGAATACTTTTCAACTTTTGGGACCTCAAGGGACACAGAATCTGGAAGCCCAAGTATTGTTCGATAACGGTCACTATGTATCATATGACTTATTAGCATATGTACTTCCGTCCATCAGAATACAGCAGCCAGGACTACTTGATATAATGCAGCTACTAAATGGCAGTAATATACAGAGCAGCACTGCCAGGTCGCCAGTCTGCACCAGCCAGGCTAAACTTGACGTTATGGGGATAACAGCAAGCATTCAAAATCTGACTAATAATATTCCCGTAAATGTCTTGGACAATAACCTCGGCACCGCCTGGTCTACTAGAGGTGCAGATGTTCTTTCATTTGCAAAGTCGCTGGCAAGGGGAGCTACCAACAAAAATCCCTGGCTTCAGCTAGATTTAGGTACAGAACGTCTGGTTTGCATGTTTGGAATTGCATTTGCCAATTCAGACACGAATATTGACTTTTTTACCCTACAAACATCCGCTGATGGGAAAAACTTCAAAGACGTCGGAAGCGCTCAAAGTACTCCAAACTCCCCACGCGGGTTATTATACTGGTTCCCCGATCTTCCACTTTCAGCAAGATTCGTAAGGATTAGTAACCTAGGAAGTATAACATCAGGATACACTGCGATAAATGAAATAGCAGTACTCGGTCACTAAGAAGAACGGCACCTACAGAAAGCTCGACTGTGACTTTCTTCAAATACAATTGCAACAGTTACGTTCTTCGGTTATAGATGGCCGTCTCGATTTTAGTAAAGTATTCTTTATACATCTCCGGGTCTTGGAATATGATTTCTGTATGTGCGTCTTTGCAGTTTCAAACTTTTATTAAACGTAATCACCATTACTGTAATAATGTCTTTTGGTATGCCCGTAGATGTCCTAGGGACATTGTCAGAGAAACTGAAGGGGATGTTAAATGAGACTCAAGATCATTATTCTTCCTTTGTTAATTGGAACCAATTATACAAAGATGGAAATATGAGCGAAAAAGAATACTTTACTAAAATTACCAACTATCTGGTTACCATATCTGCGCTGAATTTCCTGGCAATTCGCGTGATTGTAGAACTAAAGTCTGCTATGGACAAGGGCACATCGATAAAGGGCATAAGTGGAGGAATCGCTCCTCCTTCTCATCAATCAGGTTTCGGAATAAATGCCTTTGTAGGCAGTGGTGGAACTCTTGGAAATATACAAGAAACCCAAGATACTATATCTAGCTCAGAGCAACTACCAACATTCAAACCTGTGGATATCCATTTGCCACGACCGCGGAACGATGATGAAATATTACGCGGTGTATCTAAAAATAAAGATTGTATACACTGTGGAGTTACAATACCTAACGAAGCGAAGTTCTGTACTAAATGTGGGAATTCCCAGTAAGAGTAGATAATTTATATTGGCTCAGCATTCAGACAAGCATCTGCACTTTTAATGGAAAGGCTGTAATGAATTCGAGCTACTATAGAGTTCCTAATTGTCTACATTTATGCGACAGTTCAAAATATGAAATACCCAGATATTTGTATTGGTTGTGTATATTAAGTAGCATCGTTACCACACTACCT
>DATDNG010000304.1:0-4289 GCA_036518375.1 Nitrososphaeraceae archaeon
AGCAGATTATGAAATTCCATACGAAAGACACAAGAAAGCAAAAGAGGAACGTTTGAAATATGGTATGGAGGAAGACCGTAATGCAATTGACGAATACTCAGAAATGTATCATATCCTACATGCAAAGAAAAAGCCTGAATATATAACAGAAGAACAATGGCAATTAGCGAAAAGGAAAGCAAGAGATTACATCAAGGAAATCAAATATAACGATGTAGAATTTCGTTTTAAAATAGAATATAATCCACTGCGTATCTTTGAAGATAAAATTTCAAACATTAGTGAGTTTTGTGAATGCACAGCATCAGGGCTAAGACAAGGCATATGCTGCGATATCTGCAAACTAATCAAAAATTTTTCTAACTCCTCTATCTTGCTTTGTGCTGTAAGTTAGTGACCGTAGTACAATTAGGTATACTTTTTTGGATACATAAATGAACTTAGTAATCCAATAATGCATCCCGATTTGTATTATACATGCCATTCTAATTCATGTTCCTTCTTTTCTTTTTCGGAAACAAACTCTGATTTGCAATATCCACATTTAATGTATGGAATTAGCCTAATGGAAAATGGCTTGTCATTATTACTAGTAATATTTACTTCTTGGGTTTTGTTATTTGCTTTATATTGTTCTATTAAATGACTCAGAGTATATTCCCAGCCATGCTTTAAATCCTCAAAATAGTCGGTTTCTGCAACTACTGTAATATAATCTTCTTTAGTATTTGTAGATGCAAGGAAAGTATTGCTGTCGTCGTCATCATCATCTATCGATACCGTTGAATCTCCTGTTAATCTTATGGCGAATTCATTTTGATATCTATTAGTCCATAGTTGTATTTTTCTATGTATTATGTTTTGCTTGCTTGCTATTGAACTCAATTCTTCTTTGGTCTTGGAGTAAGTATCATCCATCTTACGATCATCATGGAAGGTGTTCTCCAGATGCCTTCTATTAAGAAATATGTACCCCTTGTCTGTGGTAACGTATCTGCTAGATGCCTCAATGTAATGTAATAATTCCCTGTCTATCATCTCTGCCATAATTCTTCTTAGCTGATCGTGTGACAGGCGTGTTTTTTGCATTATCTTATCTTTTCTACAACCGTCCTTACATATCTCCAATATATTAGCCAACATCATAGCATATGTGTCATTATTATCGTCATCATCTGCTCTTGTTGCCATATTACTGTAGGTAAAATATAGATTAGGATAATAATAAAACTATGACTATTCTCTGCTCTAGATTATTTTCATATCATAAAAGAAAACGACGTCCTGAGATTTACGGGGTATAATATACCAGGGTGGTTGGTATTACTAAAGTATCAGATAAAACATCTCAGATCTATAGCACGATCCATCATCTTTGAGGTGGAATCTTGATAATCAATCATATGTTAGTCCAGATTAATCATTAACATTAACGATATCGCGTTCATCGTCAACTATCATTATGGATCCCTGACGAGTCTCTTGTACATCTAGATCAACATCGTATACAAGCAAAGGTATTGATTTAGCTCTATTAGCATAAGCGAGTCGTCTTGATTTGATTTTATTTAAGAACTTGGTTGCTCTCTCAGTTGTTTTATTAGCATTTTCAAGTAACTTTTGTAATAAAGTATACTATTTCCAAAAAGAGGTTTATTGAAATCAATTGATGCTATCCTACTATTATCTTTATCTAGAGATGCTAATTCGCTGAAATCTGGTTGCGAATTAGACTTATCATTATTACTGCTCTTGCAAGAGAGGTTATGATATCTGCCCAGGCGTTTTGTCTTATTATAGTGCAAAGTTTCTGGACCTAAGGTTTATGAAGTTATCATTGCACTATAACAAGTATCTATAAAATCCATAATTTATTCTGTAGCCGCTGGTTTGATTCATATTCAATGAGTGAATGTATTGATTCATATTAGCTTAACCAATACAATAACTTTGAAAACGTTAATGAGTTATGGAAGTGGCGCAAGAGGCTATGGTGGTTATTATAATAGGAATACTTATAACAGCAATAGCAGCTTCGCAAAACCTGTTGAAGCAGGTAAAGAATACAACGTAAGGATTACTGAAACAAGTAGAAGAGGCGATGGTATTGCTAAAATACAAGGTTTTGTAGTCTTTGTTAAGAATGGAAAAGTAGGACAAGAAGACGTAAAGATAAAGGTAAATTCAGTAGGTAATAGATTTGCTATTGCTGAAACAGTAGTAGAAGCAGCAGCATCACCAGCAGTAGCAGCTGCTCCTGTTAATGACAATCCTCCAGAATAGCAATATACTATACGGAAACATGTAATAATGAAGATATGTGAATATTGAAGAAATCATGTAAATTAAGGCACCTAGCAGCAAATATTTCTTTTTTCAGCTTTTAACTGATAGTGCTTTGTCAGCATTTTAGAGTCCCGTCATCTTTTCTCTTAATATTAACTTCTATATTTCATTTCCTCTTTAAGAAAATTACTGCTTGGAAGTGTTGCGGTAGATACTATAACAACAACAAAGGACCGGTCATATTCGTACGACAAATTCCGGGGCAACATTTCCATGCAAGACAGCATTGGACGTAGAACAATTCTCCAGTCTTCATGTATTTTTGAATGTAAGAATCTTTTACACTTTATATACAATATTGGCAATCTCTAGCCAGGAGAACAACTTATTCCAGGAATAGCAGAGCTACGATATGATTGGTTTACAGTTGTTCATAGATTTTGAATTGGCATGAAAAGTAACAGCGATCGTAGGAAGAAAGAGAGATTCTCTTCTGAATATACAATGCTTTCAATCCTAGAATATATGTGTACATCTGCTTTGAATACTCCAGTAACTAAGTATCATATTTTAACTAGGATTCCTGAGATCAAACAACAAAGACCAGATAGAGTAGCACATATAATGAATACATTAGAGCAAAATGGATTTATAAAACCTGTTAAAGCATCCAACTTCACCGCTTACCATGTAACACAAAAAGGACTCAACGCTTATGCAAAGTGGGCCAAGGATTTTTTGGATTTTGCTAGGCTCAATAGTGGCAATAGTGTAGAGTGAGTAATAATATTACCGTTCTATTCCTTTTGTTCTTTTTTCATTTTCATGAGTCAGGAATGGGGGAAGAATTATTATTATCCGATAGAATATGCTCTGGCTTTTCAATAAGTATAATGTTATGCTTCTTCTTCTTACTTGAGCGGCTATAATTCCTTGCATCTCGTGCTATATCATCTCCAATCAATAAGGCTAGACCAACTCTATTCTTTTTTGACATTGATATATAATCAGATATTAACTTTGAAAATGACTGAACAGATTTTTTGTCTATGGTGCCATCGATAATCTTGACTATAATACTGCCATATTTTTTTAAGATTTCTTTAAGATCATTAGCGACGCTGTAGTTTGCCGCTGCTTCTATTCCTTGAACTCTGTGCTCGTCAATTAATACATCGAAAGATATTTTTTGGTTCTGTGAAAGTTGTCTTCCATTTTTAGCTATGCTATCTGGAAATACATCAATAAATTCATTGACGTTTTCTTTTGATTTTATGTATTTCCTTAGAGGATCGCCTATCTCTTCAACAACCTCAGCGATAGCCAGTACGGCTTCTTCTTTACTTTTATCAGCCATGGCTATACTCATACCAGACCTTATTGAGTTTTGTTCAAAAGCATTAGCCCAGTTATTGAGCATATTCCTTGATTTCATCAACATCCAAAATGCATATGCTAAAGCAGCAAGTGACCCAGCTACAAGAACAGTAATTATAGTATCAGTAATGTCGTCATTAGGCAATAACGTAATGTATCCTGTTTCTCGTAGTATATCTATTATAGCAAAGAAAAGTATAGCAGCTACTATGCCTATGATTACAACGAAATTCTTTCCAATTGCACGAATCATTTTGGCTGCTTTATAGGCATATCTGGTACTCAAAATCGGGGAAAGTGAGTGTTCTTCTTGTTCTTGATTATTATTTCCCTCCATCTCTTTTTCATTATCGCGCATGGAGCTTCTATGCACTGTTCTAGCATTGGATATAAAACTTTGATATTAACTTTGTTACTATAATGTTTTAATGGTTCTATAGTATAGGACCTTAGGGAAAGTGAACAAAAAGGAAGATAAATCGCGTATATCTAAGAATAAAATGATGGCCTTGTTATCTTGATACTTCTCTCAATGTGTGTGCTCTTTGAGTTCTTGTCGAGAGTTGAACGTTTCGCCACATTCTTCACATGCAAATGATGCAGCAGCGTTAGAAGTTGACTCATCA
>DATDNG010000305.1:0-12891 GCA_036518375.1 Nitrososphaeraceae archaeon
GCTGGTCGTTTATCCCAATCACTATTATCTCTTGCAAAACAACAAGCAGCTGGTAATATAGATGCTGTTGACCAGGCTATAATACAAATAGCTAGGTTTGTAGCTGATGGTGGTGACTATGTAGGACAACCATTGGAACAAACACGGACATCACCAGTGCTTCTGTCGCCGTCATCGCCCTACTCGTCAACATCACCAACGCTGGCCCCTCCTCCTCCATTATCACCAACACCACAAATAACATCAGGAATACCGCCAAATGCAAGTCCCGGGCAACAACCTACAGAAAAAATACAGCCACAACAAATTCTTATTCAGCCTAGTAATAATAATAATATGACGAGTATTGGTCAAAGTAGCAACACAATAATAAAGCCAATAATCTCAAATCCTCAAGGCAGTAGTTTACTTCCTAATGCTACTACTACTATTAATAATTTTAATAATCAAAATATCCCTACTAATAGTTTATCTGCAACTCTAGCTTCACCAACGTCCCCTTCTACAAACTCCAATACCCCTCCAGTAGCTAATATTATCCATCCTGTCCCTGACCTAACAGTTGTAGAGGGTTCACGCGTTATGTCGCCACCTAAGGCTTATGCAACCACGCACATCACACTTCCATCATCCCATGTTGATATACCTCCAGTAGCAGTTATTGGTCCTGACCTAACAGTTGATAGAGGGGCACTTGTTATATTAGATGGAAGTGCTAGTCATGATCGTGACCACGACCCACTAGCATTTGCATGGACACAAACTGGTGGTCCTGCAGTTATGTTAAATGATGCCAATGCAGCTAGAGCTACATTTACTGCTCCTTCAAATCTAGTTGGTGATACATCGATGTTCTTTCGACTGACGGTTACGGATAAAGTTGGCTTAACTGGTAGTGCAGTTGAAAAAGTTACAATCAGACGTGATCTGTCATCTTCAACATCTTCTCCACTAACATCTTCTCCACTAACATCTTCTCATTCCAAAAGTGGTGTTGTAGACAAGTTTGGAATAAGAGAACTATACCCAACAAAACCAGGAGGCGAAGAATGGTTTATGAATATGCAGAATCCAAGAAGCGATCCTAGAAATAACCCGCCAGTTATAACTAAAAATGCAGATGGTTCTTTCAAAGTCCAACAAGACCAGGTAAGGTGGGGAGTATTTACTTCGTCATTGTTCCATCCAAATCAAATTGCTACATATAATCAAAGACAGCTAGCGACAAAGGGGTATATGCAATCACCTGATGACTGGAAGAATGTGGAAATGACAGGGTATGCAAAGATAAATAATCCAGGTGATTCTGACACGCATTTTACTTGGTATGCGAGAGGAGGGCGTCACACTTCTTCCCAACCATGTGAAGGCACTTCAATAAAAGGAGACTTGTATACTGATGGGGGAACGGGATTTACAAAAGAGCAATGGCATCCAGGCGGCTATTCCTTTACAGATAAAGTACATGCAGCTAGTTCCATAGTAGGAAAATGGGTTGGATTTAAGGCTGTAATCTATAATTTCCAAGAGAATGGCAAAACTGTAGTAAGAGAACAGAATTGGATTGACAAGAACAATGATAACAACTGGGTCAAAATATTTGACTTTGTTGATCGGGGTGGAATTGGAAGCCAAGGTATACACTGTGGAGGATCTCAAGACCAAATAATAACTTGGGGAGGTCCAATTGCTACATTCAAATGGGATCGAATGCCAAATGTAGATATCAAAAACTTGAGTGTAAGGGAAATTCAGGGTGCCTGAGTGGATACAAAAAGTTATTTGTGTTTGGAAAAGACAATGAAAGTACGAGAAACATTGTCAATTAACTTGTTATAGTTTAAATATTTATTTTTGACACTAATGATAAAGTGAACAAGATTATATTTTAAATGACATTTGCATTCATGACTAGCTATCTAATATCCTGTCCCCTAAATCACGGTTATAATAATTGTGACATTGCATTGACTATAAACAATTGAGCTCATTTAGACATAAACTAATAGTATAAGGTTAAATTAGTTTGAAACGCGCTCCAAAAACATGAATTATTTTAATGACATTTGAGCTGCATGATAACCAGATTTACAAATAGAGCACAAGAACGAAAGGTCGCATAGACTGTCTGTACAAAATCTATCTGCAATTTTAATTCTGAAGTGCGTCATAATAAAGGCAATTTTCGTAAAAGGGAAATTTTCTGTAACCGATGGTTATCAACGTACTATTCTTCAGTCAATTTCACAATTAAAACAGTTAATATATCCCTTAGTCACGTCAATTCCTAAGCATTCAAAGCTAAATAAATATTATAATGCAGACCAAATAGTTTATCGGTTGATGGCTCAGTAGAAGAACCATATTTTTGTAAACCTAAATCTTTGTAAGAACATAATGAACATGTCTGTTGATCTATTCACATGTATTAGATGATGTTTAATTGCTCTAAGTAGAAGTATGACTGTCATATTGTTATGATTCACTATGCAATATACTATGAGGCATCACAAAACAACAAAATTCTTAATGGTCTAATTCTATTTAATGTTATAAAAATGGTCAATCTTTTATAAGGATATTATACAACTTCTATTCCTATGGAGCATTTAATTGATGAATACCTCTGTTCCAAAAATTGATCATCTTGCTGGCATACAATGTTACTGTACTTGTTTTAATGGAATATGTGGTTTGATAAAACAAAATAATATCAGTTTTAAAGTATCAGAAATAATAGATGAATCTTTTCTTAATGATGTATCATCTGTACAGGATCAGTACCATCGCTTTCCTCTTTATACACTAGATAAAAAGAACATCGATTCAAACCATGCACTCTTTGAAATAAAAAGAGAACTTGGTATTAAACTTAAAATTCTAGGGATCAAAGATTCAAAAGCAGCTACAAAGCAATTTGCCAGCTCTGAACAAACAAAGGACGTGCCAAAGGAAATAAATACAAAACATACGCGTTTAACGTTGAATGGTTTCACCAAAAAACCATTAAAAAAGGCCTTTCTTTATGGGAATGAATTTACAATCACTATAAACAATCCGAAATCATTAGAAATTTCTAATTTTGTCCCAGAAATAAAGAATATAACTAATTTTTATGGATTACAAAGGTTTGGCAGCGAAAGATTAATGACACATCTTGTAGGCCGAGAAATTGTTAAGCGAAATTATAAAAAGGCGGTAGAAGTTCTATTGACTTACACCACAGAGTATGATTCTGCAATAAGTAGGGAGATAAGAGAGAAAAGCCGTGATCCAAAAAACTATTTTCAAATTCTTAAAGAACTTCCAAGAGGAATGGATATTGAATACCAAGTAATGTCTGCATTGGTAAACGGTAAAGGGCCTATAGCAGCATTGCGATCTATTCCAATTAGCGTTCGCAGGCTATTTGTTCACGCATACCAAGCATATATTTTCAACAAGTGCCTAAGTATTGCAATTTTATCTGGAGAGAATGTGCTCATGTGTAAGGAAGGCGATTTGTGCTTTGAAATGGAAGGTCCACTAATTTTTGGTAGGATAAGAAAATTTGATCCGTATACAGATTCAGATTCAAAAATTGCTCCTGCAATTCGGCTAATAGGATATACTTTTCGTCCTAGAAGGGGAAGATTTGAGATCATTACACAAAGGATTATGCAAAATGAAGATATAACAGAGAGGAACTTTTACATAAAGGAAATGCAAGAATTGAGTACACAAGGGGGGTTCAGGCAAACCCCGCTATGTTGTAAGGATTTTTCTTATAGGGATTCACTTATACTGTATTTCAAATTACCAAAAGGATCGTATGCCACTACATTATTACGTGAACTGATGAAACCCGAAGATCCAATCAATTCAGGCTTTTAAATTTAGTTTGTTGACTTTAGAACTTATGAGGAACTAATAGTGTTTAGAGTTAACAACAGAGGAAATGTTAAATTCCAAATGCGACTTTTCGTTTGACAAAAAAGGATCCTGTTGTTTTGTATTTCCACTATATCTCTTGTCATTTATTGATACTTGTGAGCAGCAACAATAATCACAATAAGCAATGGCAAAGATGACGATGATACAACCTTCTTCTGCCTCTCCTCTATGACTGATGTAAGTATATGTGCAGCCTTGACCATTGTCCATTTTATGTTCTGTCTAAATCCATTGTATTGATATATTGAATTCACACAAGTTGAGGATTAGAAAGTGGCCAAAAATGGTAGTAGTTTGATATTTGTGTAGTAGAGGAGTTGTCATACATGAAGGCAGCAACAGATCAGCCCATGATCAATCGTGCTACAATGACGCACTTCTGCTCTCCTCTACTACTTATACTGCTATTGGCAATGATGCTTCCTTAATTATTAAGTATTAACCAGAATATAACCTAATTTTTTAACTTTCTTTTTTTCTTTGGATAATTTGTATAATGATTGCTATATATTTATACACCTGTCCAATTAGTAAAAACAATATATCTCAACAGAAATAGTAACCAGCAAACAATATCTACAGTTTTGCTTAAATAAAATGTGGATACAGGAATATACTCAGATACTTTTTATGTATAATAATAATAAAAAGAATATGCGTCACTCTGTTTTTTATTGTCTTGGCAGGGATCAAAAATTTTGTGGTTCCCCCTATAGAAAGCATATTACTGGTACTGCCCATAGAGAGGACTCCCAGACATCATCCTTAATGATGCCTTAAGCGAAAAAAGCCAAGAACAGCTTAACAAGGGAATCGATCATATGTTATTATGTAATGCTGTGAAGTATAAATTCATTCATTCTGCTTACTTGCATTCAACGTAGAACAATAATACTAAAAAATAATTCAAGAGTAATAATAGTATTAATGAATAGTTTCCAAAGGTAGTGAAATAGCTTATCGAATAAACCTTAGTCTTAGTAATCGTGATAAGGCAATGTGATACTAAATTGTTACGATGATCACTATTCTAGACAATTATAGATTGTTTGTGATTACTGCTGCCTGCTGTTGTTGTTGTTTGATTATCACTTTTATGTAGTAGTCAAGGCTCTTTGATGAGATTATCGTTTACAACAACTTACACGAAATGACATTGAGAACACTTACCATAACTAAATGGCATTTTACATGATCCATTTTTACATTCATACAACATTCCACACTTGACGCACTGATGATAGCATTGGTGAAAAGGTGCTGTTCTTGTTGTCGATGATGATGTAAATATGCTTAACAACTATGTCATTATCACAAATACCTTACATTTTAACAAATGTCAACTTTATTACATAAGTAGTCACAATTGATACTATTCATATGATAAGAAGATTGAACATAGTATAATGATAAACAATAATAATGCTTTAAGAGAAGGTCTCATTTGTTATATAAATTTAATGTATTACAGATGTATTCAGAATATCTTCTAATCATTATACAATTGAAATCCGATTTGTTACTATATATGTCGTCATCTTTAGTTTAAATTGAAAAATGCTTTAACAAATGAACTTTTCCAACTATATATATCCCTAATACTAATCCGTAAAAGATGCTTGGCGATAGGGACGTCAGGAGGATGATTGAAAAGATCCTTAATAAGGTTCATGAGGACATTCAACTGAATATAGATAAAGACAATCCAGACAAAATCCATGCTTTTGAGGCCTCACGCTGTACTCGGTTGTCGTATTACGAACGTAAAGATTCTATTCCTTCAGATAATGTTACAAAGATGTCTACTCTCCTCCAGGATAGTATTAGACACTCATTTAATAATGTGAGTGGGGAATACAAAATTGACAATTTAATACTTGAAGCCACCGCAGACATGATAGTCAATAATGAATTTATTTTGAGTATCGAAGTGGTAACAAATCTTCCAGAAATCCCTCATCCACGAGATCTACTGTATCTTAATGCCTGCCTGTTTACCTTTAACAAAAATGAAGGTATTCTGATATATATCACGAGCAAAGGAGAAACTATAGAATTTTCCGTCACTAAAAGCAATAGAATGTTCGAAGAGCTTATACGACGAGCACGAATATTGAGCACTTTATTGAAGGAAGGTAAAGTTCCAATAGTAGAGCCGTGCGAGCTATGTTTAAAATGCAAGTATTATGGACGATGTTATTCTAGGGAAAAAAAGACATCCAGCTTTTCGCTAGAAAGTATATGGGGCTCTGAAAAAAAAAGATCTACTTAGCCTCTCTTATTAGTACAACGTGATTTATAGAAATCTAGTCCTTACGTTTATCTATATAAATAGATATACTTAATCCTAAGGGAATGTCAACTTAAAGTCTTTGTCTTCTCCGGTTGCCTGTAAACTTGAGGTTTGCTTATAAGAATATGTTCCATTTATTAAATAATTTGCTTTGCTATTCACCACTTTATTCCAGCTATTGGCAATCAAACTATTTTGATGTATCGCTCGCGTATCTTTTAAGATTACTGTACCATTGCCGATAATAGGAAAAACTCCCTCCTGAGAAGCTATAAATCCTTCTAGCTTTGCTCCAATGTCGCCTGATGCTAAATGAATGCCATTCGCAAATAGATTGTATGTTATTGCTTCTAGGATTATAGTTCCTTTGTTTGGATTGTATGCATTAAAGGTAACTTGAATATTGGCTGTTTTATTACCAATTTGCTTCGCAGCAATGTTTTTGATTGAAAGCTTAATTGGTTGTGTACCATTTGATGGATTTTGATTAAGACCCTTTTGAAAATTATTATTACTCAAAACTCCAGTGCCCGCAATAAGAAATATTGCCACAGCCACTGCAACAATGGCTCCACCAACCGCGTAAATGGCCTTAATATTCATTATAGTGAATATGGAATACACACCTTTTTATATAATTGCTATGCATTCAATTAGCCTGTCGTAGTATGTGGTCAGTTTTTAATAGATACCAAAACACCCTTGTGGTTCTCCCTTACTGGCATCTGGTTGTGGAGTATTCCAATTTTATCGAAATGAAGCTATAACTATTACTATAAGATTGGCAGCAATTTAGAAGAGAGAAGAAAAAGCTACCAGAGCTGCCATATTAGACTATTTATGAAGTTCTTGTCTTGTACTACCGAGATTTTATAGTTTATCACTTATTAGCGGCTGCATTACTGAATACTTACTTTGTTATCAGCTTCAAAATAAGATATCCTTGAATCATTTTTTAAATCATTAAGGATAATGCGACATAGATCTTCTGGGATTTTTATTGCAAATCCTTTTTTTAATGCTGATTCGTATATGTGAGTCACCATAGCACCTTTACTTTCATATTCTTGGGAAATAGCCTTAGGATCTGCTGATGTGTTGTTATCTTTTAGTGCCACTACATAGCCTAACATATTACAACCTATTTTAGTTTCGTTATAGGTATTATTTTTTTATTTACAGCCAACACCATCTCAGATAATAAACTACTTGTCATTACAAGGAATAATAATATATAAATTGTGAAAATAAAAAATAATCAACAACATTGTATTACTGTCGGTTTAGTTTTATAAATATTATTAGCTATTTCCAATTACCACCTAAATAGCTTTGGAGAAGTAGTAAAATCATATTGTAAAAGTTATTCTCAAAGAAAGATGGTAGAGTATGGGTGGTTGGTTGGTTAGTTGGAACATATGCATTTAGTAATTTCTTACATCCAATAACGGTTCATGTGTATTACCTGGCTCACCGCTAAAGTATCCGTAACCCTTGCCGTCACACACTGTTGACGGTGTAGAACCTGAGCTTATGAGAGCTTGCTTAACTATTGACGGTGATGCTCCTATGTGAGTAGCCTTGTATAAAGCAGCTGCACCAGCCACATGAGGAGATGCCATACTGGTACCGCTTAATGTTGCATATGAACTATCTTTATATGTAGAGTAAATTTTTACTCCTGGTGCAGCCATAGCTACGACGGGACCATAATTGCTAAATCTAGCAAAAGTATCATCGTTTCCAAATGGTGTGGAAGGACCAAGACCTCCGCATCTACCATCAGTATCTACAATAGCTGAAACTGCAATTACATCAGGATTATTAGCTGGCGAAAAATCAATTGCATTTGAAGCACTATTTCCAGCTGCTACAACATAAGTTATTCCAGCTGCAACAGAGTTATGTATGGCAATATCTAATGCATTTGAATGGCATTGGCATCCAAAACTTAAATTCGCAGCACCTATTTCATTTGCATGTTGAGTTACATAATCTATTCCTGCAATTATGTTGGAAATATCTCCAAATCCAGTACTATCAAGAACTTTGACAGCCCATAGTCTTGCACCGGGAGCTATCCCAACTACACCTATATTATTATTTTTGGCAGCTGCAATTCCTGCTACATGAGTACCATGACCATTATCATCGTTTCCTGAAATTGTACCTGGCACAAAAGTTGTATCTCTATATACGTTAAGATCTGGATGTGTTAAGTCAATGCCGGTATCTATAATGGCAATACCTGTATTTACAGTGCCAGTTTCATCTCTATATTTTGTAGAACTAGGAGCACCATCTACTCTGGCAACACCAGTTGGCAACACTTGACCAAAGATGGTCATTCTTTGGTCTGGTTCTACAAACTCCACTCCCGGATTATTTTCAATGGCAGAAAGTGAATGTTCATTTGGAACCCTTATAGCAAATCCTTTAATTGCGTGATTATAAATGTGGATAGTATCTGCACCTTTGCTTTTAACTTCGGCTGCCACTGATTCTGCCTTTACAGATACATTTGGTTTGAGAACTACTATATATTGTTTTGAAATCTTCTCATCTGGTGTTGCTCCTTTTATTGAATTGGGCTGTATTAATGGATTAGCATTATCATTATCATTATTACCAATGTTTGATGGCTGTTGTAGAGGTGATGGTGTTGGTCCACTCATCCCAATATCTGATCCTGTAATTGTTGGCAGAGGCAGTGAAGTTGATAATTGTACTGATGGAGGCCTGCCTTCTCTAGATATAAAGGCGCTTGCTTTTTGAATATCCAACAATGACAATCCGCGATGATCTATGGAGAAGGATAGCATCATTGTTGCAATTAAGAAAACAAATACTGAAAGAGAAAATGATTTTTTCATTCATCTGATAACAAATAGTAATCATATATGAGATGCCAAAGTATTATATCATAAATACATATCTACATTTATACTATATTATACGGTACTTGTGCCAATAGAAGTCTATAAAGTTGCTATTGATTCATTATGGAACAGGCTAAACTCAAAGATGTGTAACTAGGATACATCATTTGTGTCTGTATCTTTAGAAAAATGTTCAAGAAATTCTTGCGAGATATTGGCTGATTCAGCAAGGCTAAGAAGATGATTAAAGCTTTCCTCACGAATCCAGATGATATTTCCATCTAAATCAATTTCTATCCTTTTTGATTTCTCTAAATATCTGAGTATCGCGTTTATCTTAACTAGATTTAATCTTGGACTCAGTAATTTTCGTAAATCTCTTACCTTTGGATATCCATTTACATTTTTTATACTTGTTAGGAAAAAGTTCAAGTCGTCTTCTGTTATTTCATTCACAGGTCTCGGTTTCTTTTTTGTAAATTTCTTGGATTTGATAAAAGTTATGACATCAATTATCATTTTAAATCTTATGCTTCAACAACTAGTGAATGCGACAATATGGAAATAAATACTACCGTCTATTCATATATATATATCATACTCGAACTCAGAAGGAGTAGAATTTGAACTCAAGCCATAAGTTGGATTCTTAGATTGTATTTATAAGAATTTGAAAATAAGGAAAAGCCTTGCATTGACATTAACGATCGAATGTATATATAAAAACTCGAAGAATTGTTACTGTTGTATTTAGAAGGACAATGTCAACGCTTTTGCAACATTGTTATTAAATTCTATTATAGTATCAACTGTTCTATTAGATTTCCCGGTTCGTTAAATATCTGCGTATACTTGAAATGTTATGAATGTTGTTACAAAATAACTAAGAACGATTTAAAAAATATAAATGAAGCCATATCAATATTATGTGCACCAATATGATGTAGTTATAGAACTCATTTTGCAAAATTTATGTATTTCCATACTGAATTGCGTTCAATCTGAAATACTAGTACTCATTACTACTTTTTCATATATTATCTCCATGCTGTTTTTTTGATTGTTATTGCAGCATAGAATATTAACCAACTATATACAAATGTTGTAACTAATGTAAACAATGGGCGATATAACCACAGGCTACTGCCAGGATTGCGTAATCTAAAGTCAACTCCATAAATCATTCCAGTAAAGAACACTCCTGAAAAATAAAGTAGAGTTGTCGTATAGTCTCCTAAAAGAGGAAGGAAGATGAGCGCCTTTAGAATAATAAATGGACGCAAAAACTTTAGACTAACCTGCAAATAATATAATAATGCAGCATAAAATGGACGTCTCCAATATATTCCTCCCGTTGCAAATAGACTTCTGATGAAACTCTTTCTCCATCGAATTTGCTGTCTTATGAGTGCTGGAAATGTCTCAGGGACTCCGACATTTACTCTAATGCTTGGACTATATACTATTCTCCATGCATACCGTGAGTTCTTATTATTAGTATTCTCTGTGTATGGATCGGATGTTGTTGTATCTAAACTATCCTTTTTGGCTTGTATGAGAACTGGGGTATTGTTAGTGATGCTGTGACGTATAATATCATTATCATTGCGATTTGATTTGCCGCTATTATTTTCTAATATACAAGAAGATTTTGTTCCAAGTATATACGCAGTCAAACGTCTATCTGTTGCAAACTTAAAATCCTTTATTCCTAGGAATTTGTCGTGAGCCCATATTTGTATATACGGCATTACAGCTTGTCTTCTAAAGAAACTCAGAGCCCCTGCACAACAGGTAACAGAAGAAAATGAGGTTTCCATTCCCTTTAGAATTCTACAAGATGTATCTACGTATAGATCCTGCATCTTTAATAGTATATTTCCCGTCTCTGCGCCTCTGACTCTTCCATGCCCTGTTATGGCTCCAATTTTTTTATCATATTGGAAAATTTTTATTGCTTTGTCAACTGCGTCCATGTGCATGTCGCAGTCACTATCCATAAAAACATAAATCCCGCCTTTTGCAACCACACTTCCTGCTTCGATAGCTTGCTTCTTACCTACGCTTTTAGGTAAATGAATAACATGTAAACATGGTTCTTCCCTTCCCATTTCGTCTAAAATTTGGCCAGTATTATCAGTACTGCCATCATCGACAATGATAATCTCCTTCTTTGAATAGGTAGAGTTAATGCATGACTGAACACAGTTTCTAATATTGCCTTCCTCATTTTTTACTGGTATTATTATTGAAACAAGCGGTTTACTGTTGTTATTATTATCATTGTCATTTGAAAGAAACATATCCTGGACATCAATGTAGGGATCTTTGAATTTTGTATAGGAAAGTAATAATATATTAAACAAGATGAAGCTTGTAAAAAAGCTGTATATACCTACAGTTAAATCTACTACAAATAACAACATATAAAGTTTGACCGCAAGGACTGTACCAATGCCACCAAGAATCAAATACCTCACCAACCACCGTTTTTTATCAAGTTCGCTGTACGTTGCTGCCGATGATGTTTTTCTTGCTTCCTGTACAAGAGTCAAAACAACAAAAGATCCTCCCGATAAAAAAACGAACTTTCGAAGTAGATCACTTTTGGTTTAGAGCGTGTCATGATCATGTATGTTCTCGGTCATGATGCAGTCAATTCATTTTTTATTAATGCATTTAGAAACAATGAAATTATAGTTTTTTAATTGACATATGATAAGAGAAGAATTATTGCAATATATTTGTTAATTTTTATGTTGAAAGTTTATATCAACTAAGAGAAGTATTGATACTATTATTAGTAACTACTTTAAGATAGTAAACTGCGTATTTTACAGTATTACTAAGATCAATTGAAAATTAGTCTCGTTTTTACGCTGATATTTAATTATTATATATTGGTGTGATTAAATTTTCTTTGATGACATGAATGTATGAGTGCTGTTTACAGGTATATTTTAGGCCTCTATGCAGGTATTTTGCACAATTCCCATCTCTGATGGCTTTGGGAATTACACTCATGGCAATATATCAATAAGAGTCGTTGATTATTGTCTATTGTGAATCTTTGTAGGCTTAGAGCATGTAATTCACATATTTGGTCTGACATTGATTGTTTCTTTTTGACCATTTTAGTTGGCTTTCCCAAATCAAATGCTCGACGCATGAAGAGTATTTATAATATATTAAACTAAGTTTAGCCTTAGTTTATAATAGATTTTTGATTAGTTTTTGTCATTAATTTTGTTTCTAGATGGATTCGCAATCGGATTATAATAAACACCAGTCAACTTAAAATGTATTGAATTAATTCAAAGATATATCAATCAGTGATCTACCCAAAAATCAATATCAAATTGCTTTGCCATATAGATTCAATTCAATACATTACAGTTATTCTTATGCACAGTGTGCCTGAAGCTCTTCAATAAAAAACAGAAATATTGGATCCTTATAATACATTTAATTATTCTACAGCATGAGTATTATCATACAATATTAGGAATAATAAATAAATAAATAATCTGCACACTTTTTCAAATCGGGCATTTTGCAGAATCTAAAGAAGACTAAGCATGTTATAATGATCTTCTAGGATCGCATAAGTGATAATACAGTCATTCATAAAAAAATATGTTCAGAATCGCTTTAATCTTAGTTATGATATTCTTAAACCATCATCATATAAAGTATCAGCAACATTAATTGACAAGTATATGACTTATAACATTTCAATTGTTATAACACTTTCTGTTCTTGGCATAATTCTTTTTACAATTTTAT
>DATDNG010000306.1:0-3507 GCA_036518375.1 Nitrososphaeraceae archaeon
AGAAGTTAGATTTGCAAACATAGTAGCCTGTGCAATAAAGCCTTCCCACGATTCAGCAGAGGAGGAGGAAGATGAAGAGGATGATATGTGGGTCCCTTTTTCCGTCATCTAATACACATCATCTTTTTTTCAATGAAATAAAAATGGAGTATCTTATAAATATGATGGTCTTGGTTTACCAAGAAATGGTATGTATAAAAAGGATGTTGTCTCTTCTAAAAGAGAGGGAAAGATTTGTCCAGTAATGAACGCTCCTCGGAGTTTTATAAGTGCAGTATCTGTGGAATGACCTTTGGGTCACTTGGTGATCTGAGGAGTCATACAACTACTGAACATCTACAAAAAGGTGAAATTCCTTCGGAACAAAAAGAATAAAAGAAGAAGAAGCATGATTTACGGAATTTTTTAGGGAATTGGCGAGAGTAGAAGGGTATAATAGTAAAACAGCTACCTGATTTGGTAAAGTCTATAACTGATGGGAAAATATTTCTTAGAGTACGTACAATCTCCCTTCCGCTAGGTCAGATTGGTAATAGCAGTAATACAGGTAAGATGTCTCTTGCAGGAATAAATAGATGATCAGTTAGAAAGGATTTGTGTGACGGCTTAAACCACGGCTATTACGATATATTGCTGAAGTAATCTTGCGATATAAGACCGCTATTTCAAGATTGTTCACTGCTATCCTAGAAAGGATTGCAGTCATGGATCTAAAAGAAATAGTTAGTGTCATGTTACTAGTTGATCCTGTAAGATGGTTACTGAAGACTCATGCTATGAAGCCCAGTTTGATAGGAGAGGATAAGGTCACTGATCAAATGGTTGAAGAAAAATTTAATGAGCTGAGGGCAAAGTACCCAACATTTGGCGGTGTACTAGAGAGAATACATAAGATGAATCTAAAAGAGACCACAGTAGCGTTATATGGAATTGACGGAATAGAGTCACTGCTAAGGCTTATGGCTTTAGTGATTCTAACTTAGTAATTTTATCTATAAGTTCTATAATGAAAGATTCAAAGGGATTACCATAAAACAAAATTACGAACGTATTATGAAGTAAGTAACCTTAGGGTTAACAACATGAATACAACTGGTATTTTAGTCTTGATAGTCATTGCAATATTCATTATTGTTATGTTAGCCACTTTCTTTTTTCATCTGAGATTGTTTATTATTTTTCCTACATCACAGGGTGCAGATATATGGATAACCTCAAATGATATATTGTCCTCGTGGAAACTTTTATTGCCTGATGTGCTATCAAAGTAGTGATTATTTCTAGTTATAGAAACATTATCTAGTTTAGTGATTTCATACTATAAGTTGTCATAAAAAAACAATAGCAATGAGATACAGATTGTATATACGATTTTAAGGCCCGAACAAAATCATCATTGCATTAGAGATATTAGATCATACCATCTGCTGCTGATATGTTTGATTGTTATTTACATTGATAGATACCAGCTAGGCTAATTGATCAATCTATTATACCAATCTAATCCATATAAGGCCGCAGAAATTTTTTGTATGAGGTGGTTAACCAACATGTCCGCTGTTGTGGGTAGGTATGGCGATCTTGTAATAAATTTGACTTACCTGACTTGCTGATCGCATATCAACAGCAATAGATACTACGCTGCATTTAACATTCCCCAGCCTCAACTACGAATACGACGATAACTAACGCTTCAAAAGCAACTAAACTTAATATAATCTCTTTATAGATTAACTTACTCAAAATAAATGGTTAGGCCGGTGTAACATGATACGATGTATCCATGCCTGAACCAAACCGTTGAAGTTGTGACCCTCGATCAGATATGCATTATTTATTTCTATAACGAGTCGATGACGCTGTTGTAACTCACTACCACCTCTTGCATTTATGCTCAAATTTTTGATAGATCATTTATTCATTCCTGAAAGAGACGTGCTTCCATTAGCCCCTCCGCCAATGGTGATAATCCCTGCAATAGGCATAGTGGTTCCAGTACGAGGATCATATACCGTTCCAGACACACCCATATCATTTACACAGCCACTTATTTCATTGCAAATGGCATTAGTTTTACTAGCTGTTGATGCAACTTGAGACACATTAGCAGTTGTTGTAGCTACTTGATTTTTTGCGAGTGCTCCTTGTTGTTGTATCAAAGAGGGTGAAACAATTGTTATTGCTATTAGTATTAGACTGTATAAAATTAGATTGCTTCTACAAATTGTAATTTGCTTAGATATAATCAATTATTATCAGTATATTTTTCTTATTAATAGAGCTTTCTCGACCTCATCTTACTTGAACTCAATAGAACAGTAATATCTCTAATATGGATTGCATAATGTGAGGTACATGGCAAACAAGCTTCAAAGCAATTCTGTGCTTATGTGCTTTTGGTAGATATATTGTAGCATATCATGAGAATCAAAACTTTGCTTTTGCTTTGCGACAATAGTCAGGAATCACTACAGTAATCGTCATTATTTCATAATAACGTAAATGTGGCAGCTACAGAAAGTGAAATATGGACATTCTCTCGTATTATTCTTTTGTCAAAAAGTATAAGAAGAATCCCGAATAATGACTAAAAGGCAGGGCAATATGCAATTATACTAGAATTGCAAAAGAAGCGTTACTGTATTTTAGATACATCAAATATTGTAATGACAGGATTGATATTCTCAAACTTATTTCTACAAAAGAGGAGCTGGCAAAAAATAATATGGTTGTAGTATCAGCCGCTGAAAATGCTGCCAACTTTATCCCACTCTTAACTAGTGTAGGATTTGGGGGATTAGTTGGATATTTAATTGGCAGAGCTATAAGATACACTATAAAAATACTAGCTGTGATAGCTGGTTTGTTTCTCGCTGCTTTAATGTATTTGCAATCACAGGGTATACTAAACGTTTACTGGACAAAATTACTAGCAATATCTCAGCCTGTTCTCTCATCTCTTACAAACAATCTAAATTCGACAACAACTATGGCAACAGGACATAATGGTAGTATTGCTAGTACGACTGCCATTCCAAATCTCATCCATAGTAATCTACTACCTTTCATACCGATAGATATGGGCCTGCCACTAGTTGGTAGTGTAGGTCTGGGATTTATCCTTGGCCTGACTAGGAGATAATGATATGTCATTGTGCTCATCTATGCAAATGCATTAGGTCTGGCCATAATCCAATTCTATAGAGAATACAGTCTAGAGTTAGTCATGAGGCATATGAGTGTTCTTAATAGGTTTCAATAGTGCTATAAGTAGCAGAGTAATTTCCTTAATCTATTTTACATCACAAATTTATTAGTATCTTACGGAAATACAGCAAAGGTTAATCTTAAATGACAGATGTTTCCTCATATATAACGGATGAGGAGATAAGTATTCAGATATGCAATGTCCAAATTGTTCAACTCAAATGCAACTGATGCAAAGATACGAGGTTGATATTGATTACTGCCCTTCTTGCAAGGGGGTGTGGTTAGATAGAGGAGAGA
>DATDNG010000307.1:0-6151 GCA_036518375.1 Nitrososphaeraceae archaeon
TATTCGAGGGAAGATTAAGCGGAGAATGTGGATAAGAGACAATGATTTAGTATTGGTTGCTCCATGGGATTTTCAGTCTGACAAAGCTGATATTATATGGCGATATATTGCAGCTCATGCGGATAAACTACAAAAAGATGGTTATCTGGCTGATCTAAGGTGATATAATCATTGAAAACACCTATTTGTACTTTTGATGCAAGAGTTGGCATACTTTGTGGAAAATGTGAGGCCAAACTGCAATCTGGACGTTTAAAAAAGACAGATGTTGAGGGAGCAATAAAAATTACCAAATTAGCAGAATTTGATCAAGAAATAAACAAATTTACTATGGCAGGTGCTTCAAAGGTAGATGACGAATTTATTCTAAAACTCAGAGGATCAGATATTAGTATTCTGCATGCAAACAATGCACTCCTAAAGAAAATAGAAGATGAATTTAAAGGCAAAGTTTGGTTTGTCGAAGCAGAAGCAAGCGACAGAAGGTTTATTGAAAATCTGATATATCCAGCAAGAGTTATCACGGTAAATCTGATTTGGCTTCCAGATGGAAGCAAACTAACCAAGGTGATAGTTTCAACTCTTAATATTCAAGAGTTGCAACGAAATACTGAAAAAATAAAAAGAATTGCCAAGGAAATCAGAGATCTCGAATTACTGTTGGAAATTCAACGTCAAATAAGATAGGATACAATTCTCCCCAATGAAAGATGAATCTTACCTGTAAGATTTGTCATAGATATGGAACGATTTGAACCTCATACAAATACATCAAACTGTGCGCTTTTCGAAAAATCTATTATTATTGTTGTTGTAGATATGTATAAAAACGCGTTATAACATAAGGAAATAAATTACCGTACAAGAAAAATCATGAGTCGACTCATAAAAGTCTCATTATACTGCTATCTATCCACTCTGATTTATCGCCGTGCAGAAAGAACGACTTTCGATACTAATGCTTTAGATAAGTCACTGATCAATCAACGAACTACGAGACCTAAATAAAGACAAGGAGAGATCGCCCTGCAAAAAAGGCACACAATACATCCTAACCTTCAAACCTTTTATTTTCTCGAATGCTTTCAAGTATGTCTATGTAGACATTCTGGAAAGTACGATTGATAAAAAGTCATGCTCTGGCTTATTCGCCATGTGTCCTTCGTCAGATGCCGAGATGGATTAACGGGGCAGAGACGCTAGTTACCACATTTAAGTTCAAAAAGTATACTTCTCATTTTCCAATTATTTGCACTATGATCTCTCTTGTTCGTTGTCTGGTATCCATTTCAAATAACACTATTTGTTGCCACATCCCTAGCATTAATTTGCCATCTTTGAATGGTATGGTCAAGCTTGGTCCAATGAGGGATGCACGTACATGGGAGTGCCCATTTCCATCTTGCCATGTTTCATCATGCTTGTATGCAATGTCATTTGGAATGACTCTAGACAGCATGTCTGGAAAATCATTGATTAGCCCAGGTTCATATTCGATGGTGGATACAGCAGCAGTTGAACCTGAAACAAAAACTGTAACCATACCTTCATCAAGTTTGCTTTCTGTAAGTAGCCTAGATGTCTGCTTAGTCATATCAATCATGTCATTTTCTCCTCTTGATTTGACCTGAATAGTTTTGGTAATTATGGTCATATTATATCCATGCAAAGATTACAACTAGTTTTTATTATTTTAAACTCCTAGGAAGCAATATCGGATTCATTAGCGATATTCTGACTTTTTCCAACTGTCAAAAAACACATAAAATACTACGAGGGACGTTGTTTATGTATGAGAACAAAATACTAACTTGGCCAGATCCAAGTTAAGATAATCCATTTATAATATTATTCTTCTAAAAATGATCTCTTATGGCTCATAATGCTACTGTCGTAAAATCTGAAAAAAAGAAGTTCAATTCTAAGATGATTGTATACATTGGGGAATTCGACAAATATGACAATAATAGCAACTTATTATGCAGAAATTCTGGCTGCTTAAATTATCCAAAGTTTCCATACAGGAAATATTGTTCAAAGAAATGTAACAGAGAATTTGAACGTTGGTATTATCATAATTTTTATTGGGAGCGCGTAAGATCTGATATATTCAAGCGTGATAACTATACCTGTCAGATCTGCAAAAGCAGTTATCCTTATAGATATAGAAGAAGAGGAAAGTTTGTAAGGTCAAAATTTTTGGAATGCGATCATATAGTACCTAGGTCATTGTACACAAAATTAGGATATAAATACGACACTCATGAAAATAAAGTTAAAGCTACCTTAGAATTCTTCCATAATCACAATAATCTCCGGACACTTTGTAGTGATTGCCATAGACTTGAGACAAGAAGGTGTTTGAGCCAAATGAGAGGCAAATCAATAGACCTATTTATTAACAAAAACAAGAGAATAGTGCGTGAAACGTAAGAGTAACTAAACAATATCAACAATTTGTGAAAAGAAAAATATAGAGAACCTATACTTGATGCTGTAAAAGCAATTCTAATATCCTTTGGTTTTGATAAAACCATTCAACAGAAGGTCTTAAAAAAGGTGGCGGTGAGTTGTAATTTTCTAGAATCGATGTGAGCGCATGATTTGATAATTACTGTCTTCAATTCAAATTTATAGTCGTATTAAATTTACGCCCATCTTGAGGCTGAGATTCATTTTTGGATAACCAAGAGGATTGTTTAAATCTGATCGACTGGCACGTACCTTGGTAAAAGGAGTCTGAACACATATTGAACCTAATAATTGCTTTAATATTTCTATGAGTAATATACTACAATGCCTTCAGCATACGTGCTCCTTAACTGTGAACTTGGTTGCGAGGCGGTAGTCATAGATGAAATACGAACATTGAGCCATGTTAGCGAAGTTAATAGAGTATATGGCTCTTCTTATGATATGATAATAAAAGTAAGTGCAGAGACTACTGATAGGCTAAATCAAATTATAAGTTCAAAGATTAGAAGAATTGAAAAAGTTAAAGCAACTCAAACAATGATGGTAATTGATGGTCAACAAGTGGGAAAAAGCAATTAACAAGCAAAAAGGCAGAGAATGGAATTTCAGCCATGATAGTTGATGATCTTTATCCAAAAATATCTATTTAGAAAGAACTCAATTGGTTTTGTGAAGACTATCCAAGTCAAGCCTTCACAGTAACATATACTAATGACGCAATAGCAAAACCACTCACACAGAAATAAAAAATAAGCACAGAAAAATGAATAGTTAGGTCCGCGGAACCTTTGTTATATAGATTTAGCAAAAAAAGAAAGTCAAGGTAAAAAGAACTGGCAGCCCTATTTGAAGTGCCAATCGTTGGATAATCATAGTTCAGAGCGCCCTTATTACGCTGATCATTGGCCTTTACAGCACTTCAAATATCTGCACTGCGTGATTTTATTAGTTTCTTTAGCCAACACATTAATACCCGCCATACAAACAACAAGATTTAAAATTGTTTATGTAGCAAATGAAAAATTAACATGTATTCGAATTCATTATACTTTGAATTATTTGTTTTTCATGATTAAGACAAATCAAATCAAGGTTGCAAGGTTAATATTAACAATCACCAACATTTTCAGGCAAAGGATATACTTCGTTGTTTTTTCGGTATTCTTGCCAGCAGGTTCCATGGAAAAATTTTAAGCTTTCTAAATCAGCAGTATCCATATTTATACCGCAATATTTGCAGATCCTTCCACAACTAAATAAATCATCAAGGATTGGTGGCGGTTGTTGTTCTCTTTTAGATACTGCTGGGTTCAATTTGATTCTACTAGCAATGGCTATAATGATGTTAATAGTCTGATGAGTCCTTAATTACCTTGGTCAATGACATGTTCTTCAAAAGAGTTTTTCTTGTACAAGTCTTTGATGTAAAGTGAATTTATTATTATCGCTGTGAGAAGACCATAAAACATGTTAAAGGCTAATGCTCCAATGATGATCCTGTTTTGCATATACAAAACATCATCAATCACAAGTGATGCTATTCTACCTGTTGGATCTTGTTGTGTAATTACAGGGGCTTGTTTAATATCATTGAGTGCTGGAAGTACCATTAAATATGTTATAGGAATAAATAAAACCAACCAAAGGGCGAAGCCAAAGCACAGGCCATAAACAGGCGCATATTTCTCTATACCTCTTAACGTATCTATTTTATTATAAACTCGTCTAGCAAAAGGTATTGCCATAATAATACCAACAAGACTTCCTGCTGCAAAATGTAATAACAATCCAGCTATAATCATATAAATTGAATATGAATGGGATTGAGTAATTGCTGATATAAGTACAAGGTAGAAACCGCCTGCTGGAACAGCTGTCACTTTTTCTACCATCACAATTAACGTGCTTATCGCAATAGATGAAATCAATCCAGCTATTAATCCAAAAACGATTATCTTTAGTCGTAATTCGATTTGATCCGATAGGGTATGTCTGGCTTTACCATTATGATTCTCTGATCGAGTTATCACATCTATATGTAGCAAAATGTAATATTTCTGCTTTTCTATCTGTTATAGATATATATTGTTATGAAGTAGCTATAATAAACAACAAAATATACAAATTTGGAGAATAAGTTGTTATTCTTGCAGAAAAACATAGAACATCTATTCAACACTTATTCATTGTAGTTGATACAACAGAGAATCGAAAAAAACAGAATTCGATCTCACTGAACACAAAAGAGACAAATACTATGTCTTCATATTTGTCGCCGTGTGACTGGTAGCAGCATTATTAGTATAGTAATGAGCTTCATGCATAAAGATCTGCTAAAACACATGCTATATTGTTCCTTACTCCAGTTTCGCATTAAGATGATGGGATAGAATACGGAAAAGTTATCAAGGTATGTTCCGGTGGAGGATTGATAGGAGTTGGAAACGAAACTCATTTAGTTTATCATAAGCAGCAACATTAACAACAACAGCAACGTTTACAAACTAAAGTCTCATTCTAGTGGTATATTCAAAAGTAGCCTTGGTAGAAGAAAAATTAGAAGTTTATAATTCCAATGAAGAATAATCTTTGGCCACGTTCTACTAGCGAATCAACCATATTACTTTATGTTTGAATATTTGGAATGGTCTATATGCTCAAACTGAGTTAAATTTTAAAAATTGTTAGTTCGAATTCAGTGAAATAATAATTATACATTTGTCTTGTATATCTTCATATAACATGCTAATTACAAAACTACATAGTGACTTGGCAAAATCTTCATCTGCTAATTATCCTCCAGGACCTTCTTCACGACTACCTCTAAGTCTATTTTTTAACTTTCTTCGAGATCCTCTTACTGTTTTGAATAATCTTTCAAAAGAATACGGTGATATTTCGCACTTTAAATTTGGAGGGCATCACATCTATCTCATCAACC
Organism: Nitrososphaeraceae archaeon; assembly: GCA_036518375.1. Lineage (GTDB taxonomy): Archaea > Thermoproteota > Nitrososphaeria > Nitrososphaerales > Nitrososphaeraceae > Nitrososphaera_A. Next base: position 5,417 of record DATDNG010000307.1, read on the forward strand.
ATCCAGACTATATAAAAGATGTATTGGTAACTCATAATAACAATTTTATAAAAAGCCGAGGGCTACAATTGGCAAAACGTATATTAGGAGAAGGCCTATTGACTAGCGAAGGAGAGCTTCATCACAGCCAACGTCAATTAATACAACCTGTTTTTCAGCCAGATGAGATTCCCAACTATGCAAATATTATCACAAATTATGCTCTAGATACATCTAGTCAATGGAATCACGATGACCACCATTGCAAAATAGATATTCACAGAGAATTTATGCATCTGACGTTAGCTATTGTTTGTAAGGCTTTCTTTAATGTAAATATTGAAGAATCAGAGACCAAAGAAATTGATCAGTATGTTACCACACTTATAGAATATTTCAATCGTGCTAGAATACCATTTGCTGAGATTATAGAAAAATTACCTTTACCAAATAATATGCGCTTTCGTCATGCCAAAAAAGAATTAGATAAAATAATTTATCGTATAATTGATAGTCATAGAAATAGCAATAACAGTCATCATAATATAGAAGATGAATCTCACAAAGATCTGATAAATCTATTACTGCAAGGTCAAAAAGATGATCATATTTCAACAAATGAAAATAATAATAAATCTGACGACAAAAAGAAAAAGAAGATTCATAATGAGGTCAATACCTACAAACAGCAATTAAGAGATAATGTAACCACCATTTTCCTTGCTGGTCATGAAACCGTGGCAAACGCACTAACAT
>DATDNG010000308.1:0-3806 GCA_036518375.1 Nitrososphaeraceae archaeon
ATATCCTTCTGTTCGTGGAAGATAGAACTTTATAGAATCGCTTAAAGTTCTCACATTATAAGTCATAGTTATTGTTTCTTTAGCAATGCTAGGAATTAATATTATGTTGTAGAACATTAGTTAGTTCTTCGATCGGCTAAATATCTTGTCCACGGTAGAGAAACGTTCCAGCCAGATAGTGGTGGTTATAGAGTTCTTTCCAACTTTGTTAAAGGATCCGACTGTACCTGCCAAAGACAAAGATCAAAGATCTCTTATCGAACCATTTAATCCATACATTCGCAGACACTCGGATCTCACGGAGAAAAGTATCAAACTACACTCTCAAGCACGCTTCCTGACATGTGGGAACTGAATTATACTACGGGAATATGCATGTCAGAAGCATATTACTATTATGAAAGTACATAAAATCTTTGTGGTAAGTTTGATATCACTAAAACTTTTCGACATAAGCGTTCTTGTAATAGCAAAAATATATAACAATGTTGTAAAACAATTCTTTGTTTATATTATCATCTGTCTTCTGCCTTAATATTGCTTCCATCTCCTAATTTTGTTTTCTTGTCTAATGATGATTTATCTTTTAACTGTTCTGCCATTGTTATAGCCTTAGGTTGCTGCTGTTGTTCCTGTCGGTTGTTTTTCTCTTCTTGATTTTCTATGGATTGTTTAACTACTTCAACCTTAACCGAGTCTATAGTTATTATATAATCCTGGTTGCAATGATTTGTCATATATTTAGGTGATCTAATATCATTAAATTCAGCCTTCCATTCTAATTGCGCTCCGCATATACTACACTGGGAGTCTGTTAATGCATAATGAAGTGATGAAGCTATACCATTTTCTTCTACCCTTGGCATTTTATTATCAGTAATAATCATACAACATCCTTTACTATGATATGTATATGTGGATAGCAATAATGGATACTTTACTATATCAGATGAATAGTTTGGATATTTTGCTTGTATTACTGTTATAATATTCAATGAGCTTTTTATAATATATGTTGCCTTTTTTACTTGTTATTGTCCTCATCCCTATCGCCATCACCATATAATATCTCTTTTGAGGCTTCGTCAGCACTTGGAACTTGTTCTTTCCTAATCTTAGGTACTGTTTTTAATACTACATTTTTGGTATCTTCCATATCTTCTATTATGCCTTTAAAACTATTCCAGTTGATAAAGGAGAGCGGTACTGTAATGAGAGTTGTCTCCCTCTTCTAATTACATCACCTCTAGCAAGAAGCGGTCATGGTTATGCAGTTAAGCTTTGTTTTGAGCGCTTTCTAATACAGGAGTATCAGGCTTTACCTGATTTCTGTACAATGTAAGACCAATTCTTTTAACATAGGGCTGTCCTTTTGCAAATGATTCAGCGATTTTGTGAATAAAGTCAGGCTCAGCTTTTGGAGGCATTAGTGGTTCAAATGGATCTATATGAGCTTCAACAATGGTTGGTTTGTTTCTTTCTTTCATAGCTTGATTTATAGTTGATTTTACTTCTGAAGGTTCTTTTATGACATAGCCTTTACCTCCACAATCTTCTGCAAACTTTGCAAAATCTATTGGACTGAATGTGACTCCAAACTCGGGGTTTCCTAAAAAACCCATTTGCTCCCAGCGAATCATTCCATGAGTGTTATTTTTTAGGACAATTATTTTAATTGGAAGATTATATTGTACTGCTGTAGCAAAATCAGCCATAAGCATCATAAATCCACCATCACCTACAAATGCTATACATTGTCTTTCAGGATAAGCTATTTGAGCTGCCAAAGCATAAGGTAATCCACATCCCATAGACGCTAAGGTACCAGATAATGAAAATTTCATTCCCTTTCTAATGTCAATGTATCGAGCAGCCCATACAGTATTAGTACCACTATCAACAGAAATTATGGCGTTATCATCTAGTTCTTCAGAAAGTGCCCCAGCAATATATTGTGGCTTGACTAATAATTTATTATTGCTGTTGTTATCATCATCATTAGTTGCGCTATGGGATCTCATCTGTTCATTGAGCTTTTCCTTCCACTTTTTCATCGCCTCTTGCTTTGACTTGAGAAAACCATTTGCTCGTTGTAGTTGTTTTCCTTGTTCTTGTTCTTCCTCTCCTCTATTTTGTAGCAGAGGAATTAATGCCAAAAGTACGCGCTTTGAATCTCCAATCAATCCGACCTCAACAGGATAACGTAGCCCTATTTTTTCGGGCTTTATATCTATTTGAATTCCTCTTGCTTGCCCTGGTTTTGGAAGATAATCGATGTAAGGAAATGAAGTTCCTATCATCAATAAGGTATCTGCTTCATTCATTGCATCTACAGTTGGATCAGTACCTAACAAGCCAATTCCACCTATGCTATTAGGATGGTCGTCAGGAATTACTGCCTTACCTAAAAGTGCTTTAGTAACTGGAGCGCCAATCTTTTTAGCAACTTCAATTACTTCATCACCGGCGTTTAACGCACCTTGACCAACAAGAATTACTACTTTATTTCCTGAATTGATAATCTCTGCTGCTTGCTGTATTAGCTGATGATCTGGTAGAGTAGTAGTACCGCTAAAAACATCAGATGTATGACCAGGTACTTTATGCATAGAGTATTTACCTTCTAATTTCTTTTCTTGTATGTCTATTGGGATTGTTAAATGGCCAACTCCTCTCTGAGACAAGGCAGCTCTGCAAGCAGTATCTACAAGCATCTCAGCTTGTTCTGGAGCAATTATCATATTGTTATAAACTGAAACATCTGAAAATAGCTGTAATAGATTCACATCTTGTTGATAGCCAGATCCAATTAAGTCTGAATAAACACTGCCAGTAATAGCTATTACTGGCGTGCTGTCTGATTTGGCATCATATAGCCCGTTTAATAGGTGTATAGCTCCAGGACCAGAAGTAGCAACACACGCTCCAAGCTTTCCAGTATATTTTGAATAAGCACAAGCCATAAAAGCTGCAGACTCTTCATGTCTCACAAGTACAAATCTTATTTTATCTTGCCTTGTTCTTAATGCTTCCATAAATCCATTGATTCCATCACCAGGTAATCCAAAAATAGTATCTACATTCCAATCAATTAGTGCTTCTGCCACAATATCTGCAGTTCGCATATTCTCATATTGACTCATAGTATGGAAAATGATGACACATCATAGAATATCAGAGTTAATGACAGCTAAGAATGTCCCCGTGTGATATTGGTGATATCATATACAGGGCAACTAAAGAAAAAGAGCAACTAGAAAACAAATCATTATCTGCTTCTATTAATGATACTCCTTCAGCAGCCAGAACACCTATCAAACATCTCAGTCATATCTCAAAACTCCTAAATAGTCATGCTTTACAATAGTAAACGTCTATTATCATACATATAGTAGTATGTAAGTTGATAGCATTTAATAGGCCTGACGTTGACGAAGAAATCAACAAATTATTTTGTACTACAAAGATTACATTGTAATGCAATCAATCAGTTTAGCATTTCTGTAATCGTCCAGATATACGCTAGAAACTGCTAATACAATTTGAAAACAAATGAGCAACTATAACAAAATGTTCGAGCAACTATTGCTATTTAATCGATAAGAAGATGAAAGCTGTGATAAAATGCTGTCACCAACTTTATCTTATAAATACAGAAAGCTGTATCGATACATCAATTATATTATCAATATTATTTGCTATTGATGATCGATTAAAATTGAGAATTGCATGATCTACTCCTATTTTTTTAATTTCCTGCAAATCGTTACCTATCTGATCAATACTCCCACTCAATAGCTGCTGTC